>CAIWVZ010000039.1 GCA_903916245.1 uncultured Planctomycetota bacterium
CGGCCTAGCGATGGGCCGGGGCCTCCTGGAGGAGAACTCCCTTATCGTCCAAGCCGAGACGATCTTGCGGTGGCACAGGCAGTTGGTCGCCGCCAAATGGACCTACAAGGCAAGGTCGAACTCCAACCGCGTCGGAATCATGTAGACTATCAAGGCTCTATCCGTCAAATTCGCCATCGAGAACCCGTCCTAGGGCATGAGATCGCCTTGGAGCACACACATCGAAGCTGATGCGGCGTTCATCGGGGTCACGGACTTTTTTTGCGACCGAGGTTTCGACGGCAAGAGGCCTCGTCACCTACTGCGCTCTGTTCGTCATCGGTCCAGCGACACGGGCCGTTCAGACCGTCACGACGACGCCTCACCCGAACGAGTTCTTCATGATGCAGGTCGCGAGGATGCTCACCGATCCCGTTGACGGATTTCTACGGCAAAAGACTTTCCTCATCATGCACCGTGACTCGATAATCAGTGAAGCGTTTCGACGCGAACTTCGGGAGAACCGTGTCCGCCCCTGCGATCCGCGAGCATGGGCTTCACTACGGATCCGAGCGCAACCACCAAGGCATCGGCAACAATCTCATTGCGCCCGACGGGCCGATCGGATCGACCGTAGGCAGGATCCGTTGCCGCTCTCGCCTCGGTGGAATGTTCAACTACGACCACCGCGACGTTGCCTGAACGCGCGGCACGCCGCTCGTTGAAGATTGAAGGCGCGACGGCCGAAACGCATGGAGGAAGTCTGCGAACGAGTGAAGTCTCGAACGACTTTCCCCGACCCGGGCCGGCAAATCCCTTTTTGAACACAGTTCATAGCGGGTTCCGACCACGGATGATCCGTTGCACCACGAAGGTCTCGATTCGAACTAGCGCTCTCCTTCGAGGACGACGAGCGTCGTGCCGCCGCCGAGCGGATGACGGATCGCCCGATGCGCCCCTTCCTCGCGAGCGAGCCACGCATCCACCCGATCCTCCGGAAGAAGGATCGCCAAGGCGACGTTCGACCATGAGGCCGGTTTCGGGCCGACGAGTTCGAGCGTACGCACCAAACCTGTAGTCACTCGAATGGTCGCGGTTTCGCCCATCGGCGCTTCGGCGATCTGGGCGGCTTGCAACCGAGCGACGATCGGGGCGGCGATCGCGCAGGCCGCAAGAACGACTCCGAGCGTTATCAGGAGGCGCGCCTCGAAATCGCTCGGCTGCCATTCGTGGAACAGAGAGATACAGCCGACGCCGACCACGGCGGCGCATAGGGTCGATACGACCTGTATCCACCGTCCGCGTCCTTCTAGTTTCGGGATCCACAGCATGCAGGCCGCGGACCACAGAACCGAAGCGATCGTAGGGTCCCAAACCCAGAACTCCGCATGGTCGAACCATTCCTCACGCCAGATGCGAAGGAGGATGACCACGACCGCGATCGCGTTGATCGCGACGCCGACGCGGCCGAACGCGGCTCCGCGCCGACGCTCGGCATGAACGGCGCATCCCATTGCGAAGAGACTTCCGAGCCCGACCGCGGTGGACGTACCCAACACCTTGCCGTAGGTCTCGTCCCACTCTCCGAAGAGCGTCACCGACGCCGCAAACAGCGCCGCGAGAGCGACGAAAACGATGAACGAGCCGAGCAAGAACCGTTGCATGGGAAGCCCCCGCGTCGCAAAAACCTGCGACTCGCGATCTTCGCATGAAAAAAGCGCCGTCGCACGAGGCGTCGGCGCTTCGGAATCCGCGAGCGGACCTATCAGCGGTCGAGCATCGCACCCGCCGCACGTTCGAAGGCCGCGGGCGTGTCGAGTTCTCCCATGGAGAGAAGGGCCTTGAAGCGCTCGACGACATCGGTCCGCACGTCATCGGTAGAACCGAGCTGCGCAACGAAGCGATCGACCAACGCCGACCCGCCCGTCGAGGTCGCGGACATCGGGGCCGCGCCCGTGGTGCCGATGCGGGCGTCGGAGCGCGGGCCGATGGGTCGCCCCGTCTTGCCGGTTTCCACGGGGGACGAGCCCCCGGCGCCGATCCTGAAGACATCCATGGTCGTTCTCCCGGAGCCGTGCGACCGTCCGATTCGGGACTTCGCGCAGCGCCTCCACGTCTCTTCTCGGACGATCCCGCGCCGGCTTGAGAGCCGAATCCCGATCTCGCCGATTTTTTTCACCCGTCGAACCTTTCCGGAAAAAACTTCCGGCCCGGAAACCCTTTCCCGGACGTCGACGGACCCGACTTTCTCATCCTCGGACGAAGTCTCGGGGGCTTGAGGGCCGATTTCGTCCTTTTTTCCAAGGAAGCCGTTTCGTCCTGCCGAAGAGAGGTTTGGGAACGATCCCGAGGGACGCCGGCGGCACGCGCCGTGCGAAGGGGATCGGAGCGCGGGACTCTCGTCCCCCGCCGAAGGAAACATGTCGATTTCGATCAGCATTCCGCTTGCAACGTCCAAGACGCCGCACGATCCGACGCCCCGCGCGGACGCGGTGCCCACGGACCGTTTCGAAACCGCCCTCGAAGACGAGCAGGTGCCCACGGACTCGACTCCCCGCATGCGAAAGCCCCGTCCCGCGACGGAGGCAAGCCAGGAAGCGGCGACGAGGACGTCGCCGTCCGAAGGAGAGCGGGACGCCCGCGAGGACGCTCCCGACACGACCACGGAAGATCACGCCGTCGACGCGCCCGGAGCGCACGTTCAGAGCGCGGCGACGGCGTGGACTCCCCCCATCCCGACTCCGCCCGCGGAAACCGCCGACGCCGGGGACATCGCGAAAGCGATCGACCCGAAGGCGACCGACGAGGTCTTGAGCACCGTCCCGCGAAGCGTCGGGATGCCGCCTTCGTTCGCCGCGCTTGCGCCCGAAGACACCCCGGCGACCCCCGTGTTTGCCGCGCTTGGGGACGAGACTCCGACGGCGAGCCCTTCCGAATCGTCCCGCACGGACACCGACCCCGAACGCCCGACGGAGACGGTTCCGAAGTTCGGGACGTCGCCCGTCGCCCCATCGCCGGCAGGGCGACCTTCGGCCGACGCGACGACGCTCGTCGCGAATCCGACGGTGGCGAGCGATGCCGCGAATGCGACCCTCGCAGCCGCGACGCCGCCCGCAAGCAACGCAGGCCCGTCGCAGTCCACCGCGAAACGTCGCACCACCGGACCGACCTCGACGGCGGCCGCCGAATCGGAGCCGAAGCCCCCGATCAACGTCGCGCCTTCATCACCAACGGCGGTCTCGACGGAAGTGACGCGCGGTGCGGACGCAGCCGGCGTGCGACCCACGCACGACACCCCATCGACGACGGCGCCTCATGAGATGCCGGCGTTCGTCGCGACGAACGGCGACCCCGTCGTCGTAGCGACGAATCTTCGTGCAACGGCGGCCGTGGCCGAGGTCGCTGCTTCGACGTCCGAACGCGGCGCGGTGCCGTCGATCTCCCGCACGAAGAGCACGTCCGACGCGGCCCCCGCGCCCGCATCGGTCGGCGCACGCCTCGCGGTCGACCTCGCGACCCACAACGTCGAACAACGACTCGAAGCGAGCCGTGCCCCCGGCCCGGAGACCTTCGAGAAGATTCTCGAGAGCCTCCGCGGCGAACTCAAACAGCGAGCGGACCACATCACGCTGCGTCTCGACCCCGCCGAACTCGGCAAGGTCGAAGTCCGGCTCCTCGCACGTGGTGATGCGATCACCGTCCGGGTCGCAGCGGACCGCGACGATGTCGCCGACCTCTTGCGTCGCGATCAATCCGCGCTTCACAAGGTGCTGAACGAAGCCGGAGTCAACGTCGCTCATCTCGACGTTCGCGCGGGTCTCGACCAACGCGCTCGCCACGATCGATGGGAACGCCCCGACGGGAATCGACAGACCGCCGTCCCCGATTTCATGAAACCCAAACCGCTCGCGTCGACCGCGTCGCGCATGTTCGTGCGCACCGAAGGCCGACTCGACGTACTCGCCTGAGGAACCGACATGGACTCACTGACCATCAGCGATCTCAACACGCCCTCGTCGATGACGATGGGGCAAAAACCGCCGAGCGATCAGGTCGACAAAGCGTCCTTCGTGACGCTGCTCGTGACCCAACTCAAGAACCAGGATCCTCTCGAGCCGGTCGAAAACAGCGAGTTCATCGCCCAACTCGCGCAGTTCCAAACGCTCGAAGGTCAGACCGCCTCGAACAAGAAGCTCGAGGAACTGGTCTCGATCCAACAATCTCAACTCGCACTCGCGGGACTCTCGCAGGCGGCCATGCTCGTCGGCAAGCAGTGCACGTGGGAAGTGGACGGCACCGAACTCAGCGGGACCATCTCGAAGGTCACCGTGGAGCAAGGCGTCATGATGGTCACCACCGAGAACGGGAAGATCCCCGTCGGTGCGTTGACGGGCATCGGCAACACCACCGGAGGCGGCACGACGTCGACCGGCGGCACGACCGGAGGCGGAACCGCCCCGGGAACGAATACGGGTGTCCCCACCACCGGCAACGGCGGCGGAACGGGCTCCCAAGGCGGAGGGACGCCCGTAGCGCCCGATCCGTTGACCGCGATCCACGAGATCCTCGGCGCGTGACGGCACCGACGATCACGACCCTCCGACCCACGAACGAACGTTTCACGAAAGGTCTCACCGATCCATGACCAACGCGCTTCTCGCCGGCTTGACCGGACTCCGTGCGAACCAGAACTACCTCGACGTCATCGGCAACAACCTCGCGAACTCGAACACCACGGGCTACAAGGCGTCCCGCGTGACGTTCAGCGATATCCTGTCGCAGTCGATTCGCCCGGCCACCGCCCCGACCAACAACTTGGGCGGTACCAACCCCGTCCAACTCGGTCGCGGCGCAGGCATCGCGACGGTCGACCAGAACTTCACGCAGGGCACGCTGCTTCAAACGGGCCGCACGCTCGACCTCGCCATCCAAGGCAACGGGTTCTTCGTGCTCCAAGGCGGCGGTGATCAGTACTACACGCGCGTCGGCGCCTTCGGCCTCGACTCGCAAGAGTACCTCGTGGATCTTCGCTCGGGCCTCAAGGTGCAGTCGACCAGCGGATCCCCCGTGCAGATCCGCTTGAACAGCGTCGTTCCTCCGGATCCGACCACACAGATCGATTTCCGCGGCAACCTGCCCGGTGAAGTCACGGGTCCCACCATCGAAACGTGGCAGTCCGAAGCGCCGTTCAAGTCGGCCTCGTCGGCGCAGGTGACGGGGACGGCGGTCGAGCCCTTCACGATCCCGGCCGGCGCGACGCTCCAAGTGTCGGTCGACTTGGGTTCCGTGCAGACGATCACGCTGAATTCGTCCGCCGCATCGACCACGATGACGGCGGCTCAACTCGCAACGGCGATCAACTCGCAGTTGACCGGCGCGAAGGCGAGCGTCGGCCCGGGCAACACGCTTGCGATCGCGAGCACTTCGACGGGTTCGAACGCGCGCCTCACGATCCAGTCGGGGCCGAGTGCGACGCTGCTCGGACTCTCGACGACTCCGACGGTGGGCACGGAAGCCGTCGCCGCGTCGACGACGGCGCTGAACGATCTGAAGGGCAACACCGTCGACTACGTCACCGGCGATCGCATCCGTCTCGTCGGATCGAAGCCGGACGGCACGCCGGTCGACGTCTCGTTCACCTACGGGACGGAC
>CAIWVZ010000040.1 GCA_903916245.1 uncultured Planctomycetota bacterium
GGACGCGACCGCGACGAGCAGTCGGGCCGCGCCGTATTCGAGCGCGTTGCGGATCGGCGCCTCCCGGGTCCTCACGTGGGTCGCTCCGCCGCGACGGCCGTCGCGATCAACCGATCGAAGGCGTCGCCGTCCCCGATCGGCTCCACCTGCACTTCGAGAGCATCGACGGGAAGATCGAACGTCGCGGCCGGAATCTTGGGGGCGTCTTTGCCCGTC
The DNA here is from genome assembly GCA_903916245.1 of uncultured Planctomycetota bacterium. Taxonomy (GTDB): domain Bacteria; phylum Planctomycetota; family CAIWVZ01; genus CAIWVZ01. Next base: position 217 of record CAIWVZ010000040.1, read on the forward strand.
GTCAACAGGAGGTCGGCCCCCGCGGCATGCGCGCGTTTCGCCGCCGCGTTCCACGCGACGAAAGGCGGATCGGCGTGGTCGGCGAACACGGAGTGCCCGAGAACCGAGGCGCCGAGGGCCGTGACCGTCGCTTCGAAGGCCGCGGGGTTCCCGACCGCGGAAAGCAACCACACCTTCCGGCCCCGGAGTGATTCGGGGGCGGCTCCCGAACGCACCAACGCCGTCGGCGCATGACGCGCGAGCACGATCGTCGAGCGAGGAGATAGAGCGCGCATCCGATCGACCACGTCCGCCGCCTCCTCGGGATGCGCGTCGGCGCGCGTCACGACGATCAAATCGGCGCGCGCCGCGGCCGCGACGGATTCCCGCAGGGGGCCGGCGGGCAGAGTCCAACCGTTGCCGAACGGCCGCGACGCGTCGACGAGCAACACGTTCAAGTCACGACGCACCGACTGTCGCTGGAACCCGTCGTCCAACAGCACCACGACGCGTGGTTCCGTCGCGAACGACCAATCACCGCCGCCCGCGCGTAGTTCCGTGCTGCGAATCACGCGCAACCCGGGGACCGACGCTTCGAGCGATGCACCTTCTTCGTCGATGCCGCGTCCCGGAATCTCCGCTCCGTAGCCGCGCTGCAGCACCACGGGTCGATAGCCGTGACGGACGAGCCAAGTCGCGACCCGACGCACGAACGGCGTCTTGCCCGTGCCGCCGACGGTGAGATTGCCGACGGCGATCACCGGGCACGGGGCGTGAAAGGTCGTCAAGGTTCCGCGCCGATACCCCCACGCCCGAAGTCGCGCCACGCCCGCGACCCAAAGCGCGAACGGGATCAGAAAGACTCTGAGGAGACGGACGCCCACCCCGGGGCGCGCGGCCCACCAAAGGCTGTCGACGGCCGAATCCCGATTCATCCCCTCACGTTACCAACCACGCCCCGGTCGCGGACACCGTGCTTTCCGGCGGAAAGCCACCCATTCCATCCGAACGCGACGCCGTCCGTATCGGGAGAAAAGGAACCTCCGAATATGGACCGCCCCGGATTCCCGACGATGATCGACGCTTCCACGACCTCCGACGCGAATGCCGCGATGGAACGCGCACGAACGACGCGCACCGCGATCATCGGGTTCTGCATCCTCGGGGGCATCGCGATGCTCGGCGGTTTGGTGTTCCTCGCGCTCGACCGAGCCGGATCCGCGATGAGAGCCCCCGTCGACGCGGTCGGCGATGCCGCGGCGAAGATCGCCGAAGCGGCCGCCCCGAGGATCGACATTCGTCAACTGACGACCAGCGCGATCGCGGAGTTCCGCCGAGAGGGCAAGATCGTCCCGCTCTCGGCGACGATCGACGCCCGCTCGACCATCACGTCGAGCAAGAAGGTCTTGGGAATCAACCTCGGCGACACTACCGTCGACGTCCGCGTGCCGAAGTGTCGCGTGCAATATCAGCTGACTCTCGAAGACATCAACGAAGCCGATTTCGCATTCGATTCGCGGTCCCGGACATGGACGGTGTCGATCCCCGCGCCGGTCGTCGACGAGTCGTTGGTGGATGTTCCGTCCGAACCGTCCGCGTGGGAGGTGCGCCGCGCGATCGGTTGGGCGCGACTCGGATCCAAGTCGGGCGACTGGTGCGAACGATCCGCTCGGGAAAAGATCCGGGAAGCCGTCATTCGCGAAGCTCGAAACCCGCTGCTTCTCGCGGAAGCCCGTCGCGAGGGCGAACGCGTGGTGAAGGATCTCGTGCTCGGGCTTCTACGCCGACGCGGCGTCCACGACGTCGACGTCCAAGTCGCCGCCCACTGACCGTCAGCGGTCGGAAGGCTTCGCGGGCTTCGCTTTCTCGAACGCTTCCTTGAACGCTTCGAACTTCGCGAGGAAGTCGAGTTCCTTCGTCGTCGGTCCGATGTGCAACACGATGCGACGGCGTTGGATTTCGGCAGGGCGCTCGAGGTTCCACCCTTCTTCGGGGGGAAACTCCTTCAGAATCGGGGCTTCCGCGGGATCGGGTTCGATTTCCGCCGGTCGCGACTCGGTCGCAGGACGGCTCGCGGGTTGCGGTTCCGGAGGCGTCACGCGCGCTTTGCGAACGACGGGCTTCGCCATCGCCTTTTCGAGTTCCGCGGTCTCTTCGGCGGTCAGCGTGCCGAGGACCTTCACCGAGCGGACACGGGCGTAGTCGAGGAAGACGAAGCCGTTGAAGTCGCGCCAGTACCAGAGACGAATCCCCGCACCTTTCGCGGATTTGTCGTCGGACGGCGCATAGCGACCTCCCTTGAGGATCTCGACCATGCGTCCCGCTTTGGCGATGCCGACGAACGTCTCGTCACCACCGTAGACCACTTCGACGCGCACGTCGGCCTGCGCGGCGACGGAGCACGTCGCCAACATGCCGACCACGAGGATGCGGAAAAAGGTGCCCATGTCGTTCTTTTTCGGGTTGCCAGGGTTCCGACCTTAAGTCGCGCCGAGGCGACTGCAAACCTGCGCCGCCGCGCGTAAACTCCGCGCATGATGGCAACACGTGGCGCCCTGTCGATGTCGACGCTCCTCATCGTCGTGACGACGGCTCTGCTCGTCGCCTTCCCGAGCTCCGCCCAGAACGACGGTGCGACATCGCGTCCGTCGTTTCTCGGCCCCGGCCCCACGTGGCGCGGCCCCGTACGACCGACCGCATCCAACGAAGTTTTCGCCACGGGAAACGGGTGCTCGATGTGCCACGCCGCCGCTCACGGCGCCACCGCGATGCGCAACGCGACCGGCGACGACGTCTCGCCTCACGGCTTGTGGCAAGCCACGATGATGGCGAACAGCCATCGCGACCCCTACTGGCGAGCGACCGTCGACAAGGAAGTCCGCGCACGCCCCGAAGTTTCCGCCGAGACGGAATCGACCTGCCTGCGGTGCCATGCGCCGATGGCGCACCACACCGCGCGCCTCGGCGGGCAACCCGCGCTCACGATGAAGGACGCATTGAAAGACCCACTCGCCGTCGACGGGGTCTCGTGCACCGTATGCCACAAGATCGAGGCGACGGGACTCGGCGAACCCTCGACGTGGAACGGGCATCCTCCGATCGGCCGTGACCGTGCCATCTACGGGCCGTTCAAAGACCCCGCGTCCGGACCGATGAAGATGCACAGCGGTTACGAGCCGCAGCAGGGACTGCAGATCCGCACGTCGGCCCACTGCGCGACCTGTCACACGCTGACCACGCATCACGCGCCCGACGCACCCGGATTCCGCGAACAGACGCCCTATCTCGAATGGCGCAACAGCGACTTCAGCACCGAAGTCCCGAACAAGGCACTCGCCGCCAACTGTCAGGATTGCCACATGGCGGATATGGGCAACGTGCGCATCGCACGCAATCCGGCGGGGCGCGACTTCTTGATCGAACCGCGTCCGTTCCGGGCTCACGCGTTCACCGGCGGCAATGCGTTCATGCTCGACCTGTTCGCCAAGCACCGCGAAGAGCTCGGGGTTTCGGCCTCGGTCGAAGCCCTCGAACGCATGGCGCGGGCGACGCGCTCGCAGTTGTCCGAGCGCACGGCGACCGTCGCCGTGACGAACTTGAAGCATATGGACGGTCATCTGTCCTTCGACGTGACCGTACGCAACTTGACCGGCCACAAGCTCCCGACCGGGTACCCAGCCCGGCGTATGTGGCTCGAAGTGCAGGTGCGCGCCGGAAACGAACTCGTGTTCCACGGCGGCGCTTCCGACGAGGACGGCAGTCTCGAGGGCGTGACGGACGAACTCGATCTTCCCCACGTCGACGTCGTTCGGTCGGCGAAGCAGATTCCGGTCTACGAACAGGTCGCCGCCGATGCCGCGGGACGCCCCACGACGACGCTCGGCCTCATGGCGACGAAGCGGAAGGACACGCGGATTCTTCCCGCGGGATGGAAATCCGACGGCCCGCATGCGGCCGATACGGCCCCCGTGGGCATCGGCGACGACGCGAACTTCGTCGCCGGGTCCGACACGGTTTCATACAACCTTCTCGTGAATCCCGCGAAAACCGGTCGCATCCGCGTGCTCGCCTTCCTGCGCTATCAGCCGATTCCGCCCGCATGGGTCGCCGACCTGAAGAGCGTCGACACGGAGGACGCTCGCCGATTCGTGCGCATGTACGAAGAGGCGGATCGCGGGCCGGAGACGATCACGATCGGTCAAGCGTTCGAAAACTGACAATCGGGACTTGGGGGGGACTCCCAAGTCACGGGCTGCGACGACCGGGGCAAAGACGACGCCGCGGAGATGGACCGAAAGTTCGTCGTAGCGGCGCGCGTCCGACTGCGACGCGCCGCGTCACGGGACATCCGCCGACAACGCAAGGAGGAAGGGCCTCTTTCCGCCGATGATCCGGGATCTTGCCACGTCCCCCGATGATTCGTCCCGGAGCGCGTTCCGATCCGCGCTAGGATCGACCCTCGGAAACTCGCCCATGTCCCCCACATTCGCCTTCCTCGACGGCCACCGCATCGAAGTCTTCACCGCGACCTGGTGTCCCGACTGCCGACGTCTCGATAGGGTTCTCCAATCCGAAGGGATCCCCCACGAAAACGTCGATCTCGAATCGGTGCCCGACGCGGCGGAAGCCCTCGAGCGCGCCACGGGCAAGCGGGGCATCCCCTACTTGAGGGTCGACGGCAAACACTGGGTTCGCGGCTACCACAAGGAACTACCGTCGCGCTTCGATCTCGAGGTCTTCGCGGCGGAACTCCGTGCCGCGATCGGGAACTGACGCCGTTCCGTGAACTTCCTCCGCGATCCCGATCTCCTCGCCTACGTGCGCTCCGACAAGCGGACGCTCGTCAAGGGAGGAATCGCGCTCCTCGGTCGCACGCTCTTCGCGGTCACGGTGCCGTGGCTCGTAGGGCGCGCCTTCGACTCCGCGATCGCAGGGGTCGCGACCGCGGAGTTCCTCGCGGCCCTCGGATGGGTCCTCGCCGCCGCCACCGCGACGGGGCTTTGCCAATGGTGGATGCGCTCGCTGCTCGTCGGGGCCAGTCGCCGCTTCGAGCAGGAGGCGCGGGACTCGCTGTTCCGGCGGTTGCTCGCCCTCGGTCCGGGCTGGTTCGCCCGTCGCAAGACCGGAGATCTCCTGTCACGACTCGGGAGCGACCTCGAAGCCGTGCGCATGGGCGCCGGGCCCGCCGTCATGTATCTCGCGGACACCGGACTCCGCGCGATCGCCATCACCGCCACGATGTTCGCGCTTTCCCCACTGCTCGCGGGTTGGACGTTGCTTCCGATCGTGCTCGTCTTCTTGGGACTTAAATCGTCGTTGAAGAAAGTCCATGACAGGTCGCTCGTCGTCCAAGAGAAGCAGGGAGAACTTTCGGCGCGCGCTCAGGAAGCATTCGCCGGAGCCCGCGTGCTGAAGGCGTTCGGACGCGAAGAGGACGAATCGAAACGGTTCGAAGCGGTTTCCGAGCGCTGCATCGAGGCAAATGTCCGCCTGTCCCGCGCACGCGCGGTCACGTCCGGCCTCATCGAATGCGGCGGAGATTGCGTGGTTGCGGTGATCGTGCTCGTCGGCGGCGCCGAAGCCGTCGCGGGTCGCATCACCATCGGGAGTCTCGTCGCGTTCCTCGGGTACGTGGAAATGCTCGTGTGGCCCGTCATCGCCATCGGGTGGGTCATGAGCCTTTGGCAGCGGGCGCGGGCGTCGGAAACGCGACTTGAAGAGATCCGAGCCGGAGTTCCGGAGATCACCGAACCCGTCGCGCCGAAGCATCCGACGGATCCGCGCGGCGTCCTCGAAGTGCGCAACTTGACGTGGACACCGGAGGGGGCCGCGAAGCCGGTGCTCACCGACGTCTCGTTCCGCCTCGAAGCCGGCAAACGACTCGGCATCGTCGGGCGCATCGGCAGCGGAAAGTCGTCGCTACTCCATCTCGTGGCCCGCCTCGAGAATCCACCGCCCGGAACGGTCTTCATCGACGGCGTGGACGTCCGAGACTACCCCGTCGACACGTTGAGGAAGACGGTGACCCTCGCCCCGCAGGACGCCTTCCTGTTCTCGGAAACCCTGCGGTCGAATATCGTGTACGGCGCGCCGAACGCCGCTCCGGAGCGGATCAAACACGCCGTCGAAGACGCGGGCCTGAGCGAAGCCGTCGAATCGTTCCCCGACGGACTCGACACGCTGCTCGGCGAGCGCGGCGTCACCCTCTCGGGCGGTCAACGGCAGCGCACCGCGCTCGCCCGGGCGATCCTGACCGAGCCCAAGTTGCTCCTCATCGACGACGGCCTCTCCGCCGTCGACGCGGACACCGAAGAACGCATCCTGCGCAGCCTCACCGTGCGATTGGCGGGCAAGACCGCGGTCATCGTGTCGCACCGCGTATCCGCCGTGGCGGATCTCGACCACGTCATCGTTCTCGACGGCGGACGCGTCGTCGAATCCGGTGCCCCGAGAGAACTGCTCGCTCAAGGCGGCTCCCTCGCCGCCCTCGCCCGCCTACAGCGCGACGCCGAAGCCTTGGCCGTAGGCGACTCCGCATGAGCGCCGATGCAGGAACCATCGTTCGCCCCCCGAAACGGGTCTTGGCGCGCATCCTGGCCTTCGCGCGCCCCTACGCGGGCCGCCTCGCGCTGTCCGCGCTGCTTCTCGCGATCCTCGCGGTGTCGTCGGCCTGCGTTCCGACCCTCGTGCGACGCGCCGTCAACGACTTCATCAAACCGGCCATCGACGCACGCAGCGACGCAGTCCCCGAAGCCGTCCTGTGGATCGCGGTCGCGATCTTCGGCCTCGGAATCACGGGCATGCTCGCCCGCATCGGGCAGTTGCTGCTGATCACCGTCACGTCCCAACGGGCGATGCACGACCTCCGGATGGCGCTCTTCCGCCATCTCATGTCGCGCAATCTGCGGTTCTTCGACGCGAATCCGTCGGGGCGCCTCGTAACGCGCGTGACCAACGACATCGAAGCGCTGAACGAACTCTTCGCCTCCGGTCTCGACGTGATGGCGTTCGATCTCCTGCGGGTGGTGCTCGCCGCGGGATTGCTTCTTTGGCAGGACCTGCGACTCGCGGGAGCCGCGTTCGTCGCCGTCCCGCTCCTCGTTTGGGTGTCGTGGCGGTTTCAGCGTGCCGCCCGCGACCTTTTCCGCGACGTCCGATCGAAGGTGGCAGCCATGAACGCGCGTCTCGCCGAACGTCTTTCCGGCGTGCGCACCATCGTCGCCTTCGCCCGCGAAAAGGACGAAGCCGCCGCGTTCTCGGAATCGAACCGCGCCTTGCGCGATGCGCATCTCGCGACCGTCGACAACTACGCGTGGTTCTATCCGGTCACCGAATGGTGCGTGACGATCGGCACCATCTCGATCCTTACCGCGGGTTGGTGGATCGCGCGCGGCGCTCCCGCCTCCGCGGGGGATCTCGTCTTTACGTGGATGCTCTTCGGCATGTTCGTGGACCCGCTTCGCCAACTCGCGGACCGCTTCAACGTCGCTCAAGCCGCGATCGCGGCCGCCGAACGTATCGTCGCGACGCTCGACGACGACCGCGCGCTTCCGGTGCGCACACCGCCCGTCGCTCTCCCGCAGCGTCCCGGTCGCGTCACTTTCGACGACGTGTCGTTCTCCTACGACGGCCGCAAGCCCGTCCTGAAACACGTCTCCCTCGACATCCCTCGCGGAGCGAGCCTCGCCATCGTCGGAGCGACCGGTTCGGGCAAATCGACGCTTATCAATCTGCTCCTGCGCTTCTACGACGTCGACGGTGGATCCGTACGCGTCGACGGCATCGACGTACGCGACGCGGACCCTTCGGAGCTGCGTCGAAAAGTCGGCGTCGTCCTTCAGGACGTCGTGCTCTTCGGGGGCACGTTGCGCGACAACCTCGCGCTCGGCGACACCGCACGGAACGACGCCGCGCTCCTCTCCGCCCTCGAAGCCGTGGGTGCGGGTCCGCTCGTTCGGCGCTTGGGAGGACTCGACGCGGAGATCGCCGAGCGCGGCGCGGGACTTTCCGCGGGCGAGCGCCAACTGATCGCCTTCGCACGCACGTTGGTCCACGACCCCGCCATCTTGGTGCTCGACGAAGCGACCGCCTCCGTCGACACCGAAACCGAACGCACCCTGCAGGCCGCCCTCGCTCGTCTGCTCGACGGCCGCACCTCGATCCTCATCGCCCATCGGCTTTCCACCATCCGCCACGCCGATCGCATCGTCGTGCTGCATCACGGGGAAATCCGCGAGTCCGGCACGCACGCGGAACTTCTCGCCGCCGACGGCATGTACGCGCGCCTCCATCGCCTCCAGTTCGCCGGATAACCGACGCCCGTTCGGCTTTCCTTGTTTGCGCTGAGACCAGCGCGCCTGCAAC
>CAIWVZ010000041.1 GCA_903916245.1 uncultured Planctomycetota bacterium
AGTGACGTGACGACGTCGATCATGCGAGCACCTCCCGCGCGGCCGTGCGGCCGCTCTCGATACAACGGCCGACCGCGACGCCGTCGACCCAGGCGCCCGCGACGGCGCATCGAGGCGCATGACGCCGCAACGACGCGCGCATCGCGGCGACCGCATCGGCGTGGCCGGGCGGCGGCTGCGGAACGGCATCGCGCCACCGCACGACACGAGCGAAACGTGGAACCGAAGTGGCCGAACCTCCCACCACCATGCGAAGTTCGTCGAGAGCGAGCGTTTTCAGACGGTCGTCGTCCATGATGAGCGCTTCCGGGTCGCGTGTACCACCGAAGAACACTCCGAGAGCGACACCGCCACGCGGTGCACGGCCGTCGAAAATGTCGGAGACGACCATGCAACCGAGGGTCCGCAGTCCCGAGCGCCGAGGGACGAGCCAACCGAACCCGCGGGGCAACGACGGAGCGGAATCGGCGTCGTAGCCCAATTGCACCACCGCCATTCCCGCCGTCGGCGGAGACGGCGGAACGGAGATCCCCGGAAGGGACGTCATCAGCGACACGGCGCTCCGCGAGGGAACGGCGCACACGATCGCATCCGCGTCGCACGGGATCTCGCCCTCGGGCGACGCCACCCGCAGCCGCCATCCACGTCCGTGCGCCGTCCACGAGGCGACGTGGGCACCGCAACGGACAGAGCCGCCGAAGCGCGCGCGCGCGGCCGAGGCGATCGTGCCGAGCCCGTCGCGAAGCGTGACCAAGCCCTCCGCTCGAGACTTCCCGCGGGCCCTCCTCGCCCTCAATCCCCGGAGGACGCCGCCGTACTCCGCTTCCATCGCGACGAGTTCGGGAAATGCGGACGCGACGCCGAGGCGTTTCGGATCGCCCGCCCAAATCCCCGCGATGACGGCGTCGAGGAACGTGTCGGTGAGCCGATCGCCGAATCGACGACGCATGAACGCGTCGACGGTTTCGTCGTCGCTTCGCGGCCGCCCGGGACGCCGCCCTTCCCTCCACAGCGCGTAAAGTCCGCGGAGCCCGACCAGCGGCGATTTCAACATCGCGAACGGCCCCGTCGGAACGACCCGCAAGCCTCCGTCGTGATGAAGTCGACGGACGGAGGCGTCGGTGCGGGAGGCGATCATCGCGTCATCGAGCCCGAGGGCGGTGCACAACCACCGAAATGCGTCGTCGGATGCGGGGATCGAGTTGGGGCCGTCCTCGAAGAGAAACGATCCCTCCCGATGCGTCGCCAGACACCCGCCCAAACGATCGCCGGCTTCGAAGAGCAGGACGTCCGCTCCACGGTCGGCCGCTTCGAGCGCCGCCGCGATGCCCGTCACTCCTCCCCCGACGACCGCGACTTTCATGAGGGAACCCCGACTCCCGCATGCTCGAGACGTTCGGAGACGAGCTGCGTCAACGCGTCGGCGAGAAGCGGTGAGCCGTTCAACGCGGGCACACGCCGAAACTCCATTCCGAGACGGACGGCTTCGGCTCCGTAGAGCATGTCCATTTCGTAGAGCGTCTCGATGTGATCGGAGACGAAGGCCAACGGGACCATCAACAGACGCTTCACGCCGCGGCGCGCGAGATCCGCGACGTGATCCTCGGTGTAGGGACGCAACCACTCCGCGGGTCCGACACGCGACTGAAAGCAGAGGGAGGTGTCGAGACCCTCCGGGAGACGCTCGAGAATTCCGCGGAACGTCGCCTCGATTTCATCGCGGTACGGGTCGCCGCGCTTGATGTAGGACACGGGCAATCCGTGCGCCGAGAAGGTGACGTGGGGCGTCGGACCCCCCATCGTGTCGAGTCCCTCGCGGATCGTCGCGGCCGTCGCATCGAGATAACCGGGCAGCGCGGGGAAGCGATCGATGACGACGCACGGAATGTCCCCCATCCCGCCACGAACCAACGCGGCCTTCATGTCGTCGAGGCTCGAACCCGACGTCGCTCCCGAAAATTGCGGGTAGAGCGAAAGAACGACGACGGCCCGCGGCTTCGACGCGCGCAACTCCGCGACGGCTTCGTCGGCGAACGGATGCCAATAGCGCATCGCGACATGCGGGGTGGCGACGATCCCCCGCGACGCGAGGCCGCGACATACGAGAATCGCCTGCAGTTCGGACCAACACCGCAAAGGTGACCCACCGCCGATCTTCGCGTAATTCTCGCGGACTTCGACGGAGCGTCGTCGAGCGATGAATCGGGCGAAGCCTCCCTGAAACGGCCGCATGAAGAACGGAAGTCGGATGAGCGCCGGGTCGGCGAGAAGATTCGCGAGAAACGGTTCCACCGACTCGAGTCGGTCGGGACCGCCCATGTTCAGCACCACGACGGCGACGCCGCCCTCGGGAGTGTTCGGCTGGTTCATGTCGTCCTTGAGAAGGTGCGCGCCGTCCCTTCGCCCGTTTCGCGCCGTCGACGCGTGTAGGCGTCGAACGGAAGCGCGATGTTCCTCAAAAACACCTGCCCGAGCGGGGTCACGACGATGGCGTCGTCCTCGAGGAGGACGAGACCGTCGTCGGCCATCGGACGCAGCTCCGCGAGTTCGCGGGCGAATCGTTCGGGGAAGTCGACCCCATGACGGGACGCGACGATCGGGATATCCACGCGTCCGTTGCACATGAGGGCGAGAATCACATCGCGGCGGAGGCGGTCGTCGGCGTCCAAGACGTGTCCGCGCTCGCACGCGGTCCCGCGAGAGGCGACCGCCGATGCCCACGCATCCACCGTATGCGCGTTCTGCACGAAGGCGCCGCCGATCTCCCCGATCGACGTGATCCCGAACGGCAACAGGTCCGTCCCGCGTCGCGTCGTGTAACCCATGAAGTTCCGGTCGAGGGTTCCGGCGTCCCGGGCGACGGCGAGCTCGTCGCCGGGTGCGGCAAAGTGATCGAGGCCGATCCAGCGATACCCCCGTGCGGTAAACGCTTCGACGGCATCGGCGAAGATCGCGCTCTTCTCGTCGGACGACGGGAACGCGTCGTCCGGCATGACTTCCTGATGCTTGCGGATCCACGGGACGTGGGCGTAGTGAAAGAGCGCCACCCGATCGGGTGCCATGTCGAGCGTGAGATCGAGGGTCCTACGGAACTGCTCCCGGTGCTGATGAGGCAGGCCGTAGATGAGGTCGATGTTCACCGACTTGAAGCCGTTCGCACGACACGCGTCGAGGATCGCCCGCGTTTGCTCGATCGATTGCACACGGTTGACGGCTTTCTGCACCTTCGGATCGAAGTCCTGCACGCCCATCGACATGCGATTGAACCCGAGTGCTCCGAGCGTCCGCACCTGTTCGAGCGTCGTGAACCGCGGATCCACTTCGATCGCGACCTCGGCGTCTTCGGTCAGGGTGAAACGGCTCGTGAAGGCGTGGAAGAGCCGCTTCATTTCGTCCGACGACAAGAAGGTGGGGGTGCCTCCCCCCCAGTGGAACTGCGACACGGGTCGGCGGGCGATGCCCGTCGCGGCGACGGCGGCGATCTCCGCGTCGAGGGTATCGAGATACGGCGCGGACTTTCCGTGATCGCGAGTGATCACCACGTTGCAGCCGCAGTAGAGGCACAACTGCTCGCAGAACGGAATGTGGACGTAGGCCGACACGGGGCCGTCCGCGGCGGCCGCCGACGCGAGGCGCGCCGAGTATCCGTGCGGGTCGAGGTCGTGACGCCAGTCGATCGCGGTCGGATAGGACGTGTACCGCGGAGCCGATGTCCCGTAGCGGACGAGCAGGTCCTTCGGGACTTCCGGTCGGAACCCGCTCATGGGCGAGACGGCGACGCGCGGACGACGTCGACCACGGCCTGCACGCAATCGATACGCGTGGCCGGAACGCAGCCGGAACCGAGGTTGAAGATATGGCCGTTCGCGTCCTTGAAGCGTTCGAGCGTCGCGCGGGCGGCGGCCGCGGCGGCCTCGGGCTCGCCGAGGAGGGCTTCGTGGTCAAGATTGCCCTGGAACGCCAAGGACGAACGCCACCGCCCGACGGCGGAAGCGACATCCGCCGACGCGTCGAGCGAAAGAACGTCGGGGCCGGCCGACACGAGGAGATCCGTGAGATGAGCCGCGTGATTCGCGTAGAGAATCACCGGCACGCCGATCGCCTTCGCCACGCACACGAGACGCGAAAGGTGCGGCAGCACGTGGGCCGCGTACGTGGCGTGATCGAGGAACCCCGCCCATGAATCGAAGATCTGCAGGACGTCGGCACCGGCTTCGACCTGCATCGCGAGATACGGAATCGACGCCTCGACCACGCGGGTGAGCAGTTCGGCGAAAAGCGCCGGGTCGCGGGCGAGGAGTTCCTTCGTGTGCGTGAACGCCCGCGTCGAACCCCCTTCGACGATGTAGGACGCGACGGTGAACGGGGCGCCGCAAAAACCGACGATCGCGCGGTCGGGACCGAGTTCGGCCCGAACCCGGCGGATCGCTTCGGCGAGGAAGCCGGTGGACTCCTCGGGATCGAAGGGTTCGAGGCGTTCGATCGCCACGCGATCGCGCGACACCGGCTCGAGGATCGGACCACGTCCCTCTTCGAAACGCACTCCGACTCCCATCGCCGACGCCGGGACCAAAATGTCGGAGAAGATGACGGCGGCGTCGAAGTCGAATCGTCGGATCGGTTGACAGGTCAGTTCGGCGGCGAGCGCCGGGTCGCGCACCATGTCCATGAAGGCACGGCCTTCGCGGAGCGCGCGGTACTCGGGCAACCATCGTCCGGCCTGGCGCATCAGCCAAATCGGGGTCCGGTCGACGGGACGACGACGCGCGGCGGCGAGGAACCGCTCCCTCGGGGTCATTGTGGGCACGGCCATGGCCCGTCACGTTAGCCCTTGGCCGTCCGCTCCTCAAAAACGGCGTCGGCCCCGAGGACGGAATCCCCGGGGCCGACGCGGAGCCGATTCGTTCAACTCAGAACGTCAGGCGCGAGACGGGCGTCCAGTAGAGCAACGAGAAGCCCGGGCCGAGACAGACTTGCGAGAAGTCCGCGGTCACCCCGGTCAAACTCGTCAGCGAACCGGCCGGCACCGCGAACGGCGCGTTCGGGAAGAGTCCCGGGATACCCGCGACGAAGTGCAGGGGATTGCCGGGGGCCGCGGGAGTGTTGATCACGGAGAAGGTCAACGCGTCCGGGATCATGCCGAAGAACGGTCCGGTTCCGACGGTCGGCGCGGGAGTGAAGGAAATGAGCGTGTAGCCTTCCGTCATCGCGGGCACACCGAGGTTCGGGACCGGCGTGATGGTGAGATCACCGGTGCCGAATCCGGATGTCGTCGCCGAGAACACGTACTGCGAGACCGTGATGTAATTCGATCGCACGAGCGTGTTCGATCCGAGGATCGGATCGCTCACCGTCAGCGACACGCTGTAGGTGCCGGGCGTGACGTAGGTGAACGTCGGGAACTGCAACGTCGAGTCGACGATGCCGTCGTTTTGGAAATCCCACGCCCAAGAGGCCGGCGTTCCGTTCGAAGAGAACGTCGTGTCGATGAATCCCACCGTCAACGCGGCGGGCCCGGACGTCGTCGACGCCTGGAATCCGGCGAAGATCCCGGTGCCGTTCGTCTCGTCGGCGCCGCGGCACGGCGTGCCCGAGCGCGGTTGGAGATCGATGTCGTCGAGGACCTGCGTCAACGCGATGCCGTTGAACAACCCCGACGACGATCCGGTGATGTGGAGATCGGTGCTCGACACCCAACCGGGAATACCGACGAGCGTCGACGTTTCCTTGCCGACGATGTTGGCGACCGCCTGCCACGCCGTGAGAGTCGCGTAATTGGCGGTGCCGACGGCGGCGACGTTGCCCGTCGCGCTCGGCGCGTAAAGGTTGTAGTCGAACAACGTCGGCGCCACTTGGGTCGCGTTTTCGATCTTCACGCACGGGCCCGTGCCGAGATGTTCCACGATGTTGTTCGCGACGACGGCGATCGGCGTGATGATCGTCGTCGACGACATGACTTGAATGAACATACCCGGGTAGAGACCGCCCGACATGCTCACCGAGTTGTGGGCCAAAACGCCGCCCGGGCAGCGACGGAACGCGATGCCGCCGCCGTAGGTCGCGCCGCCGGGGCAGTTCCAGATCATGTTGTTCACGACGACCGGGTTGTCGCACGCGGTCGTATCGCCCGACGTACCGACGAAGATGCCGTTGGACGTGACGTCGTGCACCTTGTTGCGGCGAATCACGACGTTGTCGGAGTTGAGGTAAGCGGAGATGCCGCCCGCGTAGGTGGCCGAACCCGGCGTACCGGGAGTCGCTCCGACGGAGTAGACCTCGCAGTCTTCGACGACGGCGTTCGCCGTCGTGACGAGCGAGATACCCGCACCACATCCGAAGACTTTGCAATTCTGGATGGTGACGTTGCCACCACCGTGCACCCCGATGCCCGCACCCGTCGGTGCGCCCGTCGCCGTCAATCCCGAAAGCGTGATCCATGACGGGCCGGTGCCCGCCGTCGCCGCGCTGCCGAGACGGATCGCCTGAAGAGCGCCCGCGGACACGCCGCTGATGACGGGCGCGGTACCCGGGGCGGCGATGAACGTGATGTTGTTGACGACGCCCGCACCGAGAATCGGGCCCGTGATGCTCCAGCCCGCGTAGTTGCCGGTGCCCGGGTAGACGGTGAAGACGACGGGGCCGTTCACACCCGCCGAGGTCAGCGCGGTGATCGCCGACGCGAAGTCGGGATAGTTGCCGCCTCCGGCAGGCAGCGAAGAATCGATCGTGTAGTTGCCCGACAACTGCGCGAGAACACCCGCGCCCGTCAAAGCCGCCGCCGCAAGGAACCGTCGAAGCTGGAACATGGTCGTCCTTCGCGGAGAGTCCGAATCCTCCGCGACCGCTGTTCTACAGGACGCGACAGCGAAATGGAAGCAATTCGGCGCGTTTCAGGGCTTGCCCGGAATCACGCGCGGCGGCTCGCCGACGTAACGCTCCGACGGACGCATGAGACGATTGTCGGAAGCCTGTTCCATGACGTGGGCGGTCCACCCCGCGATTCGCGCGGAGGCGTACACCGAACTGAACAGGTCTTGGGGGATCTTGAGCGCATAGAGCGCGGGGGCCGCGAAAAGGTCGAAGTTCGGATGCAATCCCTTGGAAGCCCCCACGATATCCACCAAGGCCCGGGCGATGTCGATCCACTGAGTTTCGCCCGCCTTGGTCGCCATGCGAACGGCCACCGATTCGAGAATCGCGGCGCGCGGGTCGGAGTGCTCCTTGTAGATCCGGTGACCGAATCCCGGAATGCGTCCGTGCGCGTCGAGCATGGCGCCGACGGCGGCTCCGGCGCCCTCCGGCGATCCGATGCGGATCAACATATCCATGACGCGTTCCGCAGCACATCCGTGCAAGGGGCCGCGCAACGCGCCGAGGGCGGCCGCGATCGCGGCGTGGATGTCGGAACCCGTTGACGTGACCGTACGTGCGACGAGCGTCGACGACGACATTCCGTGGTCGGCGTGCGCGATGAGCGCCGCATCGAGAGCCTTTTCGGCGAGCGCGGTCGGGCGCTTTCCGTGGATCGACCACAGGAGATGGGCGGCGACACCGAGCTTCGGATCCGGCTTGACCGGATCCTTGCCGTTGCGGATGCGGTGCCACGCCGCGGCGAGCATCGGCACCTCGCCGAGCAGGCGCGTCGATTCGCCGAGCAGGGCTTCCGGTCCGAGGTCTTCGGCATCGAGATCGAACGCCCCGAGTGCCGACACCGCCGTACGCAACACGGTCATCGGGTGGGCGTCGCGCGGCGACGCCCGCATCAAGTCGAGGATCGGTTGCGGGATGTCCCGCGCGGCACCGATGTCCCGCTTGA
>CAIWVZ010000042.1 GCA_903916245.1 uncultured Planctomycetota bacterium
CTGCGTGACGCGAGTTTGTCGGTCTCGCGCACGGACGGCCGAGTCGATGCGGCGGGTCGATCCCACGTCGTCGATCCGCGCAACGGGTGTCCGCTGGACGGTTCGCGGGCCGTCGCCGTCGTGGCTCCCACCGGCACGATCGCCGAGATTTGGTCGACCGCGCTGCTCGTCGACCCCGGCCTCTCTATCCCGAAGTTCCTGTCCATTCACCGAACGGGGGACGCGCCGTCGTCGCCGTTCGTCCGCCATGTCGTCAACCACGCTCCGGTTTCCGGGGCGGAGATCTCTTCCCATGAGTTCCCCATCGCGTCGTGAATTTCTCGGTGCTTCCGCGGCGCTGCTCGCGCTGAATCCGTCCCTCGAATCATTGCTGCCTTATGCGGCGAAAGCGCCGCTCAACGTGGCGGTGATCGGGGTCGGGCGGCAAGGCCGCGCGATTCTCACGGAGCTCGGCAAGATCGCCGGTGTGAAGATCGTCGCGTTGGTCGACGGCAGCAAAGGGCGTCTCGACGCCGGTCTGCGCCGTGCGCAGGGGGCGGAAGGCTTCGCGTCGCACAAGGAAATGCTCGACAAGGTGAAGACGGTCGAAGCGGTCTTCGTCGCGACGCCGACCCACCTTCACCGCGAACCGGTGGTGGATGCGTTGTCCGTGGGCAAGCACGTCTACTGCGAAGCGCCGCTCGCGCACAACATGGACGATCTCGTGGCCATCACCAAAGCGGCCCGTGCGTCCAAGTCGCTGTTTCAGTCGGGTATGGGTGCACGTTCAAATCCGATCTACCAATTGGCGCGGACGTTCGTGCGTTCCGGAACGCTTCGGACGATGGCGACCGTACGCGCCCAATATCGCAAGAAGATGTCGTGGCGCTTCCCGGCGCCGACTCCCGCGGAAGAAAACGACGTCAACTGGAGATTGAATCCCGACGTTTCGCTCGGCCTTCTCGGAGAAGTCGGCGTGTCGCAGTTCGACGCGGTGCACTGGTTTTTGAACGCGTATCCCGTTTCCGTGCGCGCGACGGGTTCCGTGCGTCTGCATCAGGACGGGCGCAAGGTGGCCGACACGGTCGCCTGCGAGATGATGTTCGCCGACGGCGTGCGCTTTTCGTACGACGCCACGCTCGCCAACTCCTTCGAGGGCGCCTACGAGCTCTACACCGGCGAAATGGCGAGCATCAAACTCGCATGGAACGCCGGCTGGATGTTCAAGGAGGCGGACGCCCCGACCCAAGGTTGGGAGGTCTACGCGAATCGCGAGCAATTCCACGACGAGCAGGGGATTACGCTCATCGCCGACGCCACGAAACTCGCCGCGCAGAACAAATTGAAGGACGGCGTCGGGCTTCCCGAGCCGCCGCTCTATTACCCCGTCGCGGATTTCGTGCGCAGCGTGACCGAATCGAAACCGTCGGTATGCAGCGCCGATGAGGGGTATCGTTCGGGGTTGGTGGTGCTCGCCGCTCATCAGGCGTTGATGACGGGCACCGAACAGAAGCTCTCCGAACAGGCCTTCAAGGAATTGCCGAAGTGACCACCTGGCGCCTCAGAGATCTCACGTTGCCCGGACGTTTGGGCGTGACGTGCCTCCTCCTCGTCATCGCGTGGGGGCTCTGGGCGTCGATGGAGCACCTCGAAGACCATCATGAGAACCGGGATTCGAAGCCCGGCGTGTCTCTGAACGACTTGAAGGGGGCCTATCACGGCGTGTGGCTGCCCCCCGCACTCGAATCCGCGTTGAATCGAAACCACCCCGAATCGCTGCCGGAAGCGGACAAGACGAATCTGCTCAAGTGGCTGAAGAGCAAGAGCCCGAACGAGCTTTACGACGAGCCCGTTCTCGGCTCCGAGGCGCCGGCCGAGATCTTGGCCCGAAACTGCGTCTCCTGTCACGGCAGAAAATCGACCGATCCGTCCAAAATCGGCGAAACCATGCCGCTCGAGTTCTGGGACGACGTCAAGAAGGTCGTCTTCCCGACGGTTATCGATCCCGTGCCGACGAAGATCCTCGTGGCGTCCGCGCACGCGCATCTCTTGGCCATGGCCACACTTGTAATCGCCGTACTCGCGTTGCTCTTCGCCTCCCGTTGGTCGGCGGCGATCAAGGGATGGGTGACCTTCGTCATGTGCGTCGGACTCCTCGGCGACTTCTCGGCGCAATGGCTGGCTCGCGGCAGCGTCGAGTACGTGTACGTGCTGATCGCGTCCGGCGGGCTGTACGTCGCGTCGAGCGGCCTCGCGCTCTTCCTCGTCGCGCTCGAATTGTGGATGCCGCGCGGCGCCGACTGACGCGCATACCGTTCGAACCCACCCGCCGGAGCCCCCGCCTCGCGTTTTCATCCGCGAAGGTTGCGGCCGTGCCGTTTCCGCAACGCGCGGCGGATCGTTTCCCACGGAAAATGTGACGAATCCGGTCGGTTCTTGTACGATGTTCTCGGATCGGCCCGCATGGGATGGATCGATCACGATTTCCAAGATGAGGAGTCAGTCATGAAGAAGTTCTCGCTCTTGCTCGCCCTCGCGCTGCTTTCCGCCGGCGCCTCGGCGCAGTTCCTCGTGCCGGTCGGTCAGGGGACCGTCGTCAATACGACGTCGTCGTACCCGGCCCCGTACGGCCAGTTCTACTGGGGCGCCAAGCACCAGTTCATCTACCTCGCCTCCGAGCTCACCGCCGCCGGTATTCAGGCTGGCCCGATCAACTCGCTCGCATTCGACGTCGTGACGCCGAGCGCCCAGGCGATGACGGGCTTCACGATCTCGGCGGGTCTCACGACCGCCACGGCCGCGACGGCGTGGGGTACCACGGGCCTCACGGTGGTCTACACCAACCCCTCGTTGGTGAACACGGCGGGTTGGAACACGCATACCTTCAACGCGCCCATCATTTGGGACGGTGTGTCGAACCTTCTCATCGAGACGTGCTTCAACAACGGCACGTACACGACGAACTCGATCGTGAATCAGTCGACGACGGGCTTCGTCTCGGCGGTCTACTACCGCGCGGATATCGCGACCGTGTGCAGCGGCGTGCCGACCGTCACGACTGCGAGCCAGCGTCCGAACACTCTGTTCGACGTCGGCGTCATCACGACCCCCGTCTTCCAGACCAACCAAACGAAGTTGGCCCTCAAGGTCAACAACGTGAGCGGAACCGCCTACGTTCCGACCGTGGTCAACCAGAACGTCTACGCGTGCTCGCCGCCGCAGCCGGCCACCGGCACGGTGAAGCTCGACACGACGCTTCTCGGCAACAACTGGGACATCGCGGTGTCGCCGGTCGGCCTCCTGC
>CAIWVZ010000043.1 GCA_903916245.1 uncultured Planctomycetota bacterium
CCCCGCCTCCGGGTAGAGCGTCGTCTTCACGTCGGTTGGAACGATGCCGTCGTCGGTCGCGACTTCCACGGCCACGATGCCGAAACGCGCATCGTTCGTCGCGGTCGTGTCGACCGTCGACCGCTTGTCCTCGGTCGCACCCGCACGCGCCTGCGCGGACGTCCGAATGCGCTCGGCCTCACCGCGATTCCCCATCTCGGCGGCGGGACGGTCGGGTTCGCGGTCGGGAACCGCGGGCGACGACATCCCGTCGCGCAACACGAGGAAGGTCACGGCGAAGACGGCGACGAAGAGCAGAACGGCGAAGATCTTCTGATTCATCGCAACCTCAGACGCCTTCTTCGAGACGCCGCGCGAGCATATCGGAAAGTTCCGGGATCGCGCGAATCTTGCGTTGAACGGTCGCGATGTCGTACGCGACCCGGTGGAACGTGACCGTCTCGCCCTCCACTTCGACCCACGACGAACGCGGGTCGCGGTCGCGCGGTTGACCGACGGAGCCGACGTTCACGATGTACTTCATCCCGGGAACGAAGGTGAAGACGTTGTCGCCGTCCTTCGGGATGAAGGCGCGATTGTCGGAGCCGATGACCACGGGCATGTGGGTGTGCCCGCAGAAGGTCACCCGTTGCATCCCCGCGAAGATTTCCTTCAGTTTGCCGTCCGGGCTCAGGAACACGTCTTCCCGATAAACGTACTCGTTCACGGGATCGCGCGGTGAACCATGGACGAGAAGGAACTCCCCGAGCGGGGCCGCGCCGACGAGCGACGCGAGCCAGCTCCAGCGTTCCGACGTCGCCTTCGAGGCCAAAAGTCCGGGACGCAGTCGCGCGCGGGTGAAGGCGATCGCGTCGCGCGCGACCGGATTGAAGCGTCGGGCGTCGCCGAAAATCGCGTCGTCGTGATTGCCGCGCAACACGATGCCGCAGGTCGCGCGGACGAGATCGCAGACCGCCTCGGGCTCGGGGCCGTAGCCCACGACGTCACCGAGGCAGTGAATCTCCGAAACGCCGCGCGCGGCGATATCCGCCATCACGGCGCCGACGGCCTCCATGTTCGCATGGAGATCGGAGATCAGTGCGAAACGACGGGTCATCGAGACGATCCGGGTTCAGCGGCGCCCGAGCGTGATGTCGAACACCATGCTCTTGCCGCCCCGGAGGACCTCGACCGCGACCTTGTCGCCCGGCTTCCGCGCACGCAGAGCGAGCGTGAAGTCTTCGACGTTCTCGATCTTCACGTCACCCATGCGGACGAGGACGTCGTCGGCCTTCATCCCGGCCTTCTCGGCGGGGCTTCCCGCGGAGACGCCCGAGAGGAGGACGCCGCCTTCGTCCTGCGAGTACGACGGGATGGTTCCGAGCCAGGCGCCGAATCCGCCACCCATCGACGTCGAAGCCTTGGGCTGCGGCTTCACGAACTCCATCCGCTCGGGAAGATCCGCGAAGGCACGCACCAGACGTTCGGTGTAGTTGACGACCTGCGCCATGCCGTCGGCGTTCAAGCGCTCCCAATCGTCGGAAGGCTTGTGGTAGTCGACGTGCGCCCCCGTGAAGAGATGAATCGCGGGAATCCCCTTCATGAGGAACGTCGCGTGGTCGGAACGCCCGGAGAACGTTCCCGCGGTGGTCGCGACCTTCAATCCCTCGGTGTTCGCCGCGGCCACGAGAGCGTCGAGGCCCTTGCCGGAGGCGACGCCGTCGATCGCCACGCCGTCCTTGCCGAGGCGACCGATCATGTCGAGGTTGACGTTGCCCACGATCTTCGCGAGTTCGAGGGTCGGTTGCTCGGCCCAGTGGGCCGAACCGAGAAGACCTTCCTCTTCACCGGACCAGCCGATGACGAGCACCGATCGCGCGGGCGGCGCCTTCGCGAGACGACGCGCCACTTCGATAAGACCCGCGGTGCCGGACGCGTTGTCGTCGGCGCCGTTGTGGATTTCGGGAGCCGCCGACGCCGACAGGCTGCCGGATCCGCCGAATCCCAAGTGATCGTAGTGGGCGGAGATCACGACCCATTCGTCGGGCTTGGACGTGCCCTTGACCGCGCCGATGACGTTGTGGGTCTCCTTCGAGACGAAACGCGATTCCGCGGTGACGGCGACGTCGCCTTGAACGTCGAAGCCGACGCCCTGCGCCGCCGTCGAAAGATCTTCGGCCTTCAAGAGCGACTTCGACGCCGCCTTCACGTAGTCCTCGACCCACGCACGCGACGCGCGCACCACCGGGATGCCGAGGCGTGCCGTAGATCCTTCGTACTTCGGCGCCGCGACGACATCGCCCTTCGGATCTTCCGAATCCGCGACGAACACGACGCCCGCGGCTCCCTTCAACTTCGCCGCGGTCGCGCGCGCGTAGCCGCTGCGCCACGACGCGACGTCCGCGTGCGGATTCGACTTCGCCGCTTCGTCGAGCCCTTCGGGCAAGCCCTTCTCGAAGAGCACCACGATCGCGCCCTCGACGGACGGCAGTCCCGCGTAATCGTCGGCGACGCCGGGAATCGCGAGCCCGTAACCACGGATCGCGAGTCGATCGGAAGACGCCTTCGTGGCGGCTCCCTTCGAATCCCCGGAGAACGCGGCGGGAGCGAGCGTGTCGCCGAGACCGAGCGTCTTCATTCCCTTGAGAGAGAGGGTGGCGTCGACGGATTCCGCGCCGGTGACGATCGGGAAACCTTGGCGCCATCCGTTCGCGCCGGCGGGCATGAGTCCCGCCTCCTTCAAAGCGTTCTCGACGTAGTCGGCGGCCTTTTCCGCACCCGCGGTTCCCGAGCGACGACCTTCCATCGCATCGTCCGACAACGCCTTCGCGTCGCCGAGGAGACGATCCGCGGCCTCACGGCGCGATTCCTCCGCCGCGAGCGTCTTCCACTCCTCGTCCGTCGGCATGCGGAAGTCCGCGACGAAGATCTGCGAGCGCCCGTCGGCGCGCGTCGACGTCCACATGACCTGCTTGCCATCCGGCGAGAACACCGGAAGCACGTCCGCACCCGGGTGGCGCGTCAAACGCACGTGCGTCGCCGTTTCGACGTCGCAGAGGTAGAGCTCGAAGTTGCGGTGACCGCCGAGGCCCTTCGAGTAGATGAGCGTGCGGCCGTTCGGGTGCCAGTACGGCGCCCAGTTCACCGCGTCGTCGAACGAAATCTGCTTCTCGTTCTTGCCGTCGGCATCGACGACGTAGAGATGGGCGAACCGCTCGTTCTTCGGATTGCGGAATCCGCGGAAGCAGATGCGCTTGTCGTCCGGCGAGAAGAACGGGCCGCCGTCGTAGCCCTTCGAATCCGTGATGCGACGCACGTCCGAACCGTCGGCCGCCATCGTGTAGATTTCGAGATCGCCGTCGCGGGAACTCGTGTAGACGATGCGGGAGCCGTCGTTCGACCACGAACCCTCGGCGTCGTAACCCGGAGTCGACGTCAGGCGAACGGGTTCGGAACCGTCCGGATTCGACACGAAGATGTCGAAGGACGGATGCTTGTCCCAGACGTAGCGACCGCCGGTCGCAGGGGGCGGTCCGTACGTCGCCGGGTCGAGATGCGTCGACGCCCAAAGCACCTTCTTCGAGTCCGGACGCCAGTGGACGCAGGTGGTCAGGCCCTTGCCCGGAGTCACGCGCCAAAGCGCGGTGCCGTCGAGCTTTTCGATGAAGATCTGGTAGTGCGGGCAATCGCCGCGCACCGACTGGTACGCGACCATCGACGCGTCGGGCGAGTAGTAAGCCTCGCCGGATCGCTCGCCGACGAACGTCACCTGACGGGACTTCGAAAGGAAGGTCTCGGTAGGGAGGAGATGCTCCTTCGGCGGCGGCGGAGCGCCGCGTTCATCGCCGCCTCCACGCTTGGCCTCTTGGGCCGTCGAAACGGAAACCGAAAGAACGAGGCCGAGGACGATCGTTAGGTGTCGCTTCATGGTCGTTGACGCTGCGCGTATGCCGTCCAACGATAGCCGTGCCCCGAGGCTTCATCGAAGCCGAATACGCGGGGATTCAGAGGAAGGACGCCGCGAACCTGAGGACCGCCCCGAGCAACCCGGCACCCGCGGCGTCCCGACGGGCCGCCGCGATCAGACGGGCTCGGGCCCGGACGGAGGGCTCCGTGTCGAAAGCCGTCACCGGGCTTGGAGTTGCGAGCGTCTCCCCCACCCGTCCCAGGACGCCTTCGAGAATCCCGCCGAAAGCCGCGGCATCGGCACGGCACGCGGAAATGACCGATTCGGCGGTGTCGATCCGGGCCTCGGATTCGGCCAGCCTCCGAAGGACGGCGACCACGAGGCGGGTTTCGTGCGGTTCGAGGGTCACCATTCCGCCCCCCGCCAAGCGTTCGGCGAGGGCATCGAGGGCCGCTTCGCTCATGGGGGGCTCGGGGCGCGGCGGTTCCGGGGTCACCTTCGGCGGCACCACCGGCAGTCCCGGTCCCGAGGGCGGATCCGGTCGAAAAAACGGCGGCGGGTCTCCCGGTCGGGCCCCGGAGGGGGGTGGATCCTCGTCGGTCACGGTTCGTCCTCCTTCGGGGCCTCGGGCATCTCGGCCCGCGCCAGTCCCCCGAGTTGATCGAACAGTTCCGCAACGGCCCGTCGCCGTTCCCCGTCCTCGACGCGCGCCGTGACGGCCGCACGCAATCCGCGCCATCCGGAGGCGAGCGCCGTGTCGCCGTCGGCATCCGCGTCGAGCGCGCGCGTCAACGCCTTGTTGGTGGTCGTCGCGTCGCGCAAGGCCCGTCGTACGCCCCGCGCCTCTTCGGCCAACGCTTTGCGGAGAGCCGTCGCGGTCGCATCGAATTCGGACACGGGACGCAGTCGTCCGAGAATCGCGTCGCGCGCGGCGCGAGGGTCGCGCAGACGCAGCACCAGCGCGACGTCGGCGGCCATCGACCGTGCGTCGTCGATGCGGATCCTCCCCTCCCGCACCTCTTCGACGATGGGATCGACGGCGAGGGGGTCGCGCACCGCCGCGTCGAAGGCCGGAGGGTCGAAGACCCCGCCCCGAATCCATGTGGCCTCGAGCAGACGCCGATGCAACACCCCGATCCGTCGCTGCCTTTCGAGGGCGAGCACCGCGTCGGTCTCGAGCACGAGAAGATCGAGGAGCGCATCCGCGGAGACGCTCGCGGCGTCGAGCGCGCGCAACTGCACCGCCAAGGCGGCGTCCGCCTCGTCGGGAAGAGCGCAGCCCGCGCACAGCAAAAAGACGAAGACCCTGCATCGCACGGCAGGGTCTTTGACGGCGTCGCGGCGTGGATCTTCCCGGAAGCGACCGATTCGCCGCGCGACGGAGGAGGTCGCACCCCCTCCGCGCTTCGTCTACTTGAGTTCCGGCAGCGTCGCGGGATCGACCACCGTCGCCCCCTTCACGCCCACGGCTTCGAGCTGCTTCATGATCGACGCGGCGTCGCCGACGAGAACGAGCACGCCGCCCTCGGGGTGCAGCTGAGCCTTCGCCACGTCGTTGACCGTCTTCAAGTCGAGTGCCGCGACGATCTTCATGTCGTCGGCCTGCTTCGACGGCGGCATCCCGAACGACACGAGAGCGTCGAACTCGGAGAAGAGCCCCGAAATCGCTTCGCCTTGAGTGACCTTCGCGTTGAACCAGGTTTCGCGGGCCTTCTCGAGTTCGTCCGCCGTGATGTCGCCTTGGCGCATCCGCGCGAACTCGTTCATGAACTCGCGGACCGACGCGCCCGTGGCGTCCGCACGTACGGACGACGAAGCGACGCCCCACGCGGGCCCCGACGCCGGATCCTTCTCACCCGGGTAGTACGCGACGCGGGCGGACGCGCCGTAGGTGAATCCCTGACGTTCGCGAAGGTTCTGGTTCAGACGGCTCGTGAAACTGCCGCCCAAGATCACGGAACCGAGCGACATCGGCAAGCGGCTCGAAGTGCCGTAGGTCGCGACGGGCCACGCGAAGAACACGACCGTCTGAGGCGCGCCCTTGCGATCGACGATCACCGTGCGCATCTCCTTGCCGCGCTCGACGGCGGGATACGGTGCGAAGGGCTTCAAGGTGGAACCGCCCTTCGGAAGAGCCGCGAGGGGCTTCGCGAACACGGCCGCGACTTCGTCGGCGGTCACCGCTCCACCCGCGAGGATCTGCACTCCCTGCTTGCGATGTTCGTTCCAGAACGCGACCACGTCGTCGCGGGTGATCGACGAGAGGGAGGCGACGGAACCGTCGTCGGGAATACCGAACGGGTGCCCGCCCGGGAACAGCAAGGCTCCCGCAACCATCGACGCGACGCGGTCCGCTCGCTCGTCGCGACGCTTCACCGCGGCGATGGCCTGCGTTTTGAGACGCGTGAAGGCGGCTTCGTCGAAGCGCGGCTTCAGAATCGCGTCGAGAAGCAACGCCGCCGCCGCGGGGAAGTTCGATTTCAGAACAAGCAACTGGAAGTTGATCGAATCGGAATCGACGCTCACGTCGAACGACGCGCCGAGTTCGTCCATCGCCGCCGTGAACGCGAGCGCATCCCGCTCACCGGCGCCTTCGCGGAGGAGATCGGAAACGAGCGCGGCGAGACCCGCTTTGCCCTTCGGTTCGAGGACGTTGCCTCCGGGCACCCGCAACACGACGCCGACGAGCGGGAGGTCGTTCCGCGGATGCATCCATCCGCCGATGCCGCCTTCGAGCGCGAGAGGCAGCGGCTGCGGCGGGACGAAAGCCTTCCGCGCGCCCTGCGCGGGCATGGTGTCGCGCGGAGACGGCGTCTCGGGCTTCCACGGCGCCGGAGCGGACTCCGGAGTCGCGCCCAAGGTCTCGTCGTCGTCCTCCGTCTCGACGGCCGCGTTCTTCTTCTTGGAAGGATTGACTGTCAAGGTGAGACGATGCGCCTTGACGAGGAACGACTCCGCGATCGTCCGGACGCCTTCCGCCGTCGCTTGGCGGTAACGGTCGAGATCGCGCTCGAAGCCGTCGGGCGTCCCGAACAGCGCGTCGTAGCCGTTCAGGAGATCGGCACGTTCACGGACGCGCTGAATCCCGGAGACGAATTCCATCTCGAGCTTGTTGCGGATACGCGTCATTTCCGCGGGCGTCGGGCCGTCCTTCGCGACGGCGGCGATTTCCTCGTCGATGACTTTGATCACCGCATCCGGAGCGACGCCGTCGGAGACGAGGGCGTCGATGCGGAACTGGCTTCCGAGACGCGCCGACGCCTGCATCGCCGCGACCGACTGCACCATCGTGCTGTCGACCATGAGGCGCTTCTGCAGCCGGCTCGTCAACCCGTCGGCCAACACCCGCGACAGGATGTCGCATTCGGCGTCGCCGGGGCTGTGATGCGCCGGGCTGTGCCAAACGAGGGAAACGCGTGTGGATTCGACGTTGTCGTCGGTCATGACCTTCGACACGGATTCCTTCAACGCGACGGGATTCGCGGTGCGATGAACCGGCGGCTTGCCGGCCGGGATGGATCCGAACAAGTCGGCGATCAGTTTCTTGGTCGCACTCTTGTCGAAGTCGCCCGCGACGCAGAGCGACGCGTTGTTCGGGATATACCACGTCGCGAAGAAGTCCTTCACGTCCTGCACGGTGGCGGCCCGCAGATCCTCGTGCGTACCGATCACGGGGATGTGGTAAGGGTGCGACTTCGGGAACATGATCGGGTCGACTTCGAGTTCGGAAGGTCCGTACGGTTCGTTTTCGTAGGACTGCCGACGTTCGTTGCGGACCACCGCGCGTTGCAGGTCGAGCTTCGTCTGCGTCATCGCATGCCCGAGGTGCTCCATGCGGTCGGCTTCCAACCAAAGAAGGAGCGGGAGCAGCGGTGCCGGTCCCCAGGAGAAGTAGTTGGTGCGGTCGGAGGACGTCGTGGCGTTGTTCGCACCGCCCCCGCGTTCCATGAGGATGTCGAACATTCCGTTGGGGGCACGGTGGGTCCCCATGAACATGAGGTGTTCGAAAAGATGCGCGAATCCCGAGCGCCCCTTCGGTTCATCCTTCGCGCCCACGTGGTACCAGAGGTTCACGGCGACGGTCGGCAGGCGATGGTCCTGATGGAGGATCACCGTGAGACCGTTGTCGAGTCGGTACTTCTCGAAGGGCACCGAGATTTTTTGGGCGTTGGACATGAAGCTCACAAGGAGGGCGACCGCGACGGTCGCGACGGGAATGGAACGCATGCGTGATTCCTTCCGGGAGACACGGGAGGAAACGATACGTTCCCCGGGGAACTCCGTCCAACACGATGGGCGTCGGCGACTGTCGAATCTTCGGGCGATCAGGGCGCGCGTACGGTCCGCACCAGCAATCCGTCGATTTTCGGCTTTTGCCCGTCTCCGACGGCGACCACCCTGTAGCCCGTCAGCCCCCGGCGACGCGGCAACACGATTTCCCGGTCGTAGCGCTCGCGCATGAGGTCGAAGGTCCACGACGTGGGCTTGTCGCCGTTCAATCCGACGAGTCGCACCGCGCCGTATTTCCCACCGAAGCCGAGCCGCAGCCACATCCAATGCGTGTCGTTCGAGCCTTCGGGGAATCGCACCTCGGCGAGCACCGAGGCATCCTTGCCGACGGGTTCGGCGATCTCGAGAGCGGTGGCGTTGACGAGATCGAGCGACGTGACGGCGTCGATACTCTTCAAATCGATCGCGGCGCGCCCGCCGCGGGGCATCGCCACGATGCGCACGTAGCGCACGAGCCCGTCTCCGAGAAGCGGCAGCGTGATCGACGGCGAGCCGGGCACCCACTCGGCGGAGGCGTGCATGGAATCCGTCGAGACGGAAATGCGGACGGGCGCACCGACGACCTCGCCCTTCAGGCGAATCGACAGCACCCCGTCGCCCGGCACCACGAAACTGTCGCGAAAGAACACCCAGCCCGTTCCGACGCCGTTCAGGTCGTGTCGTTGTTCGACTTTCGGCCCTTGAATGAACGGCATTGCGGGAACGCCGAACGGCATCGCGTCCGGGACCGCGGCGAAGGCTTCGCCGATCGCACCGAAGTCCGGATCGACGCAGAACGGCTCATGTTCGGGGACTTCCCAGACGAGCACCTTCGGGAAGCGGGACTTCGAGAAACGCGTCAGCGCGCGACGCAGCGGTTCGACGGGCCCGAGCGCGGGCCAGGCATCGACGGAGACGGGCATTCCGAGCCGAGCCCCGACGATCGCCGGAAAAAGGCCGTCGGCGAACGCGGAATACGACGTGCCGCAAACGGAAACGTCCCGAACATCGGCGGGCGGCGTGTTGCGGAGGGGCTTGCGAGTCTTCGGGTCGAGAACGCGAATGTCGTCTCCGCGCTCGACGAGGGCGCGCGGTCCCGAACCGTCGGCACGATGGATCCCGGCGGTCCGTAGAAGATCCGACGGCGATTCACGCAGACCGACGGACTCGACCGGATTCGGCATCGGCCCCGGTGGGACGAACTTGCCCACGAGTGCCGCCACGGAATCCGCCGCGATCTTGGCGCCGCGATCGCTCCAGTGCGAATCATGTTTCCACCACGACGTAGGACCCGCTGCCCACATGCCGGGAAGGACGTCGACGGTATCGACGCCCTCGGCGCGCAACGATGCGACGAAGGCGTTGTGCATACCGACTCCCGGATTGCGCACCCACCCCGGGAGGTGATCGACGAAGAGTTCGCACTTGCGCGGGACGGGAACGACGACGAGCCGCGTCCCCACGGTTTCGAGGCGTCGCGCGATGGCGGTGACGACCGCCGTCGCCCGAGAGATTTCGTCACCCTTGAAGTACGGCGGTTCCTCCAAGCGCGTGAAGCGACGACGGAGGAACAGCCAGTCGTCGGAACCGGCGAGCAACGCTTCGTCGGTCTCGCCGAAGG
>CAIWVZ010000044.1 GCA_903916245.1 uncultured Planctomycetota bacterium
CCGTGCGAACCACGCTTCGGGAAACGAGAGTCCGTGATCGATCCCGATGATCGTCGGTTCCGGTTCCGACAAGGTTCGGTCGAGGAATTCCCAGAGGTTGCGCCGCGTCCAGTGCCGCTTCGCGTTCGAGTCGGGGCGCACCTCGCGATCACCATCGGCGTCCGCCGACCACACGCGCAAGCCCGGGAGGCGAGTGTCCGCCGTCGCCGCGCCCGAGTAATCGATGCCGAGGTATCGCGTCCACGTCATGCCGCAACATCCTATGACACGCGAAAGCGCGGGGTCCTCGTCGTGAACTCCGTCATAGGCCGTCGATGCGGCGCCGCAGCGCCGTAGATTCGTCAAGTCTCAGGTGAAAGGAGTGTCCATGAGCGAACATTGGAATCAGCCCGTCGACGTCGGCGACGGAACCTGCACGAAATGCCGAACGAAGACGGGTGAGTCCCCGGCGGTACCTCGCACCGTACGTGACGTGCTCGACCGAATCGATGCGCGTAAGTGCTGCCGGAAGGTGCCCGCCTACGTCGCCGCGGCGCGCCGCACCTACACGTATCTCGTCGAAACGCAGGGTGCATCCGCCGCCGACATCGGAGCGTCGTCCGGAGGTTCGGATGCTTCAGATCGCGTCGAACGCGCACTGAAGACCTGGCACGCCGATCACGACGAGCAAGCGATGGACGCTCGTGTCGAGGAAGAAGGTCGGAACTTGGACTGGCCGTCACTCGACGGTTCGAGCATCCGCGCATTTCTCAAAGCGACGAAGAAACGTCCAAGCGCAGCGAGGATCGCGGAGGCCGCGAAGGCTCTGCTGGAAGAGGCGTACGAGGCGAGCGTAGAGGGATGTCGCGGCGGCGACCCCTTGACGTGGCCGACGACCCGCGTCCAACGCAGTGTGGAAAAGGAACTCGCATCGCGGTCCCGCACGAAAACTTCACCACCGACTCCGATCGCCTTCGCGATCTCGTCGACTCTCGTGGTCGTCGCGACGCTCGATCCCATGGTCGTCGCTCTGTTCGATGAGGATGGAAAGGAAGTTCGATGAGCCATTCGAAGGAAGAACTCGACTACTCCGACGATATCGACCGCGATCATTTCGGTCGCCGCGATCGGGCCGTCGACCATGGTGTGTCGCACCCTGCGGCGGTGAAGGCCGCGAAGGGAGAGCCTCCGTGCGATTGCTGCCATCACTACGCCACGGAATCCGACGAGCAGGCGGGCGTCTTGACGTGGCGCAAGCCGACGACGTACGCGGACTGCTACGTCCACGCATCTCGGTGCAATGAGCGCCCCGACGCCGAGCTCTACCACCATGTTTTGATTCCTTTCGTTCAAGAGCTCGTCGAAGCGGTGGATACGGGCAACTTCGAAGAGCTCGTATGGCCGGACGAAATCGAGGCTGAATTTGAAGAACCACCAAAGGAATGGTTGAAGGAGTTGCGGAAGGAAGTCGACGGCGATGACGATGACGCTATCGATGTGACGGTCGCCCTCGATTGGGAGCACCTGAGAGCGCTGCAACAACTGGCGACGCAAGAGCGGCGGGCAGGGGTGCCGTTGAGTCCGGCCGATCAAAAGGCGGTGTTGGGCAAACTCCGGACCGCATTGACGGACACCCTGACGGAGGCTGTCGA
>CAIWVZ010000045.1 GCA_903916245.1 uncultured Planctomycetota bacterium
CCTGATCGCGGCAGGAAAACCCGAAGACGCGGTCGCGATTCTTCTTCCCCGAACCAAGGAGCAGTCCGCGCTCCTGACCCGCCTCGCCGAAGCGCATCTCGCCGCGGGCGCGATCGACGCCGCCGACGCCGCCATCGAAAAATCGCTATTGAAGGACCCGCGCTCGCCGCGCGCGAACTGGATCCGCGGGCGTGTTCTCGAAGCGAAAGACTCGCTCGGGACCTCGATCGCCTACTACCGCAAGGCCGTCGCCCAAAGCGGGGAGCTCGATTTCAAGCGCTCCCTCGCGTTCGCTCTCCTCAGACTCGGCGACGTGGATCAGGCCGAACCCGTCCTGCGTATGCTCGCCGAATATCGCGTCTACGACTACGAGCCCGCGATGGCAGTCGCCGATCTGCTCGCGAAGCGCGGCGACATGGACGACGCCCGGGCGTACATCACGGAACGCTTGGCCTCGATCGGAGACACCACTTCCGAAGCGTTCAAGAAGTTGAGCGCCGCCCATCGGAATCTCCACAAGGACGTCGGAGTGGGCATCGCATCGCTCAAGGAAGGCTATGAACGCCTGTCGGCCGACGAGAACAACCCGTGGCTGCGGATCGCGGTCGCCAATCTCGAATTCGAGGAGTCGACGAAAGCCGACAGCGCGTCCGGAGATCGGACGGGCATGGCGCTCCAACGCATCGAAGAGGTGGTCGCGTCGAATCCGAACATCGTCGAGGGTTGGAAACTTCTCGCACGCATTCGCTACCGGCTCGCCGAACGCGGCAAGATCGGCCCCGAGTTGGCGGCGAACGCGGCCGACGTCGCACGGCGCCTGGCTCCCGAAGACGCGTCCGCTTGGTACGAAGAAGCGCGCGCGTACCGACTGGCGAAGTGGATGCCGCGAGCCCTTTCGTCCGCCCGCAAAGCCGAATCCCTCGCTCCGAAGGAGCCGTGGGCGCGCTTGCTCCGCGCCGAACTCGAATTCGAAGCCGGCGACGCCGCCGAAGCCGCGACGCTTGTGGAGGCGCTGACGAAGGAGTTCCCCGACGACCCGCGGACCATCCGCCTCGGCGCTCGGCTCAAATTGCGGGCGAAAGACCCGGCGGCGGCCTTGGCGCTGCTTCGACCGCTCGCGGCCCGCTCCGGCGGAGATCCCGAGACGGAAACGCTGATGACCGAAGCACTGCTCCTCTCCGGCGACGCCGGCGCGGACGGGCGCATCATGAAGATCGCCGGAGACGCGAACGTTCCGGTTTCGGTGCGCGTGGACCTTCTCCGCAATCTTCGGACCCTCGACCGCCCGCTGGTCGCCGCGCGAACGGCACGCACCCTCTTGCCTTCCCTCTCGGGCAACGTCCGAGACTCGGTGGAACGCGGCGCCATTCTCGACGCCTGGTGGGGAGGCGATCCGGCGCTCGCGTTCGCGATCGCGCAGGACATGTCCGACGCGGGCCGGGACGCGGCGGCGACGACGCATCTTCTCGAGACGCTCGTGAAGGAACGGGCGTGGGGCACGGCCGCGGTGGTCGCGCGTCACGCGCTCGCGAAGGACGCGCTGACTCCGGCGGGTTTGCATTGGGCACTCTCCGCCTTCGGGGGCGTCGGCGCCGTGCGGGACTGCGAAGCGGTCATCCAGAAGCTTCGGGAGAACGCCGAAGGCACTCCGTTCGTCGCCGTCAACGAAGTCGCGCTGAAGGCGCTCGCGGGAGACCGCTCCGCGGCCGACGCGTTGCTCGGTATGCCCGTGCCCCAGTACGACCCGCGCGCTTCCGATCGCCTCCGTGAGGTTCTCGGTGCGATGGTCGCGCTCGGAGATCCCGCACGAGCGGAACGCGTCTTCGAAGCGCTGCGTCAGAATGCACCGAAGGAACTCGACGCCCGGCTCGCCGTCGCGGAGGCGTGGTTCCGCGCCGATGCGGCGGACCGGGCGGAAAAACTCCTCTCCGCCCATCCCCAAGGGGCACCGTGGACGTTCCGGGCCGCATGCCTGCTCGCGGGCGCGAAGATCCGAATCGTCGACCCGGCCGGGGCACTCGGTGTGATGCAACAGCGCTCCGGCTCCGCGGCGGACGCCCGCGACGTCATCGCCGATCTCGAATTCCTCGGGGGAAAGAACGACGTCGCCCACGGAGCGGCTCCGCTGCTCGCGGCGATCAAGGCGCGCGACGAAGCCGCCGTCAACGCCACCGCCAATCGTCTCGGGGCCGAGTCCGCCACGATGCGGTCGGCGTGGATCGATCTCGCCCGTCGGGTCGTCGCCGACGGCTCCCGCGACGCGGCGGTCGCCTTCGTCAAACTCCATCTCGAGTGGCGTCTCGACGTTCCGGGTGCGGGGATCGACGTCGCGGCGAAGGCCTTGGGCGCGCTCATTCCGCAAGCCGTGCCGACCCTCGACGCGTTCCGCGTCATCGCCGCCCTTCGCGCCGACGAGCTCGCGAAGGTCCCGCCGCTCATCCTGCCGCTCCTCGAAGCGTCGAACGGCGTGCCGATCGTTCAGTTCGCCGGAGCCTGCGCGGCGTTGGCGACACGCTCCGGAGCCAACGTTCGGAAATTCCTCGAGACGCTGCCTACCCCACCGACCGATCGCGTGTTGGTGGACGCCGCTCTCTACGCCGCGAGGAACGACGACCTCGAACTCGCGCGTTCGATTCTCATGCGCGGCAAAGCGCTCCGCGGTTGGGACCTCGAGCAGGCGCTCATCGTGGCCGGACGCTTGCGGGACGTGAAATTCGGGGCGGCGCTTCTCGCCGATGCGGGTGCATTCGAACCGACGACCAACGGCGCGCGTATCGCGCAACGCTGGATGCAGTCCCACGTGGGAGCGGCGCGCGACGGTCTTCGCAAGGAACTCCCCGCGCTCATGGACGCGAAGGGGATTCAAGACGACGTACTCGCTCCGTTGCTCGTGGAAACGGCGCTCAAAGTCGGACTTCGCGATCAGGCGTCCTCGTTGACGGCGAAATGCATGAAATCGCGTCGCACGGATCCCGTCGTCGCACGCGCGTTGCGCGACGCGTGGGTGCGGATTTACTCGACGAGCGATGAAGCGGAGAACCTCGAGGCGATGCTTCGACGGATCGCCCCCGACTCCGCGGACGCGCCGAACGATCGCCGTTAAAGCAGGCCGGCCGCGGCGAGGACTTCGTCCACTCGGGTGAAGGCGAAGTCGCCGACGAGTCGCCGGAGTCGTCCTTCCGTCGCGGCAAGGCCCGTGTAGTGGCGAAACGCGCCGACCGCACCCGCTTCTCGACGGAGATCGGGTTGTTCGGCGTCGATTTCCCATGGGTGCATGTAGAACATCCCGCTTCGCCCCGTTGCATTCACCCGCGTGAATCCCCATTTGGTGACGGCGTACGGCAGAAGGCGGAAATAGCCGCCGCCGGAAACGGGCATTCGGGCTCCGAAGCACGTGGCGACGGTCATCGGGAATTCGATCAGAGAACGCCCGGAGGGAGCGGTCAGTCGGTGCGGCCCCAGAGGGAATCCGGAGATGCCGTAGTCCGGACGCCCGATCGGAAAGACGCTCGAGTCGTACGCGTAGCCCGCGTCGAGAATCCCGTCGAGTGCCCAAAGGTTGCGTCGCGTGATCGAGAACGACGGGGCGCGAAAGCCGCGGACGCTCGTGCCCGACACGTCTTCGAGGAGCGACCGACTATCGACGAGTTCACGCCGGGCCGCCGACTCGCCGAGGCGGTCGAGCTTGGCATGGGACATGCCGTGGCTGCCGATCTCGTGTCCGCGCCGCGCGAGTTCGCGAATCAGGGTTCGATGTTTCGACGCCACGTCTCCGAGGCAAAACCACGTCGCGCGCGCTCCGGCCGACTCCAACAGATCGGCGATCCTTCGAACGGATCCTTCGACGCGCGATGGAAGACCGGCGCGGCGATCGTCGGGTAAACGCCCGTCGAATACCGATACTTGGAAATACTCCTCCACGTCGACGGAAAATGCGTTGAGCGGAGGGCTTGCGGTCGCCGAAGTCACAAAACGATTGTAGCGCGCACCGAGACGGCGGGGAGCGGAACGACGACGGGGCTCAGCGGGCGCCGCGTCCGGTCAGACAACGGAACGTGAGGAACACGATCGCCATATCGACCATGAGGCACATCTTTTGGATGTAGAGAAGGTCGTACGCGAGCTTGCGACGGACGTCTTTGACGGTCTCGTCGTACTTGTGGCACACCTGCGCGAGCCCCGTGATTCCGGGCTTCACCCGAAGCCGCTCCTCGTAGTTGGGGATCTCCTTGCGGAAGCGCTCGACGAACATCGGACGTTCCGGGCGCGGACCCACCAAACTCATCTCACCGCGGATCACGTTCAAAAGTTGCGGCACTTCGTCGAAGTGCGACCTGCGCAAGAAACGACCCACGGACGTGATCCGCGGGTCGTTGGCGCGCGCCCAGATGGGACCGGTTGCCGATTCGGCGTCGTCGACCATCGTTCGGAACTTGATGATCTCGAACACGACCCCGTTCTTACCGACCCGGGCCTGCCTGAAGAAGACCGGACCGCGACTTGAGCACTTGACGGCGATCGCGATCACCACGAATACGGGAAGGAGGACGAGCAGGCCGCAGATCGCCAAAAGCCGGTCGACGATCTCCTTCACGAGACCGAACGGCTTCCGGAGGATCAGTGAGGCCAGCGTCATGACGGGTTCGTCGCAACCGGGACGGGGGGTGTCACCGGGACCGGCTGCGGGGTGCTCCTGAAGTCGTTTCGTGGGTTCGAGGTGGACTCAAACGTGGCTCCCGATCCGCCGTAGGCACGACGTGAGAACCACGACAGAGTATACGGTCGAGGCCATACGAGTCAAAAGGACTTCGCCGACGTCGCGGGACTTGAATAGACACAACTTCACGCTTGTTTGATCGACCGTTCACGCACGGCGACTGCAACGCGACGTGGATGAAAATCACGTGTCGGAGCGACCGCGCACATCACCCGTCGAGGGGCATCGCGCGCACCACGGGAGCCCGGCCTTCCACGCGCGTGCGAAGATCGTAAACCCTTGTGGTGCGTTCTTTACGATTCATCGGGTCGCGCCATTCGTAGGCGTCGTAGTGCGCGTGGAGGTCGTCGAAAAACGCGGCGAACGACGGGTAGGCGATTCGACGCGCGATTTGGTCGAAATTTCGGAATCCGACCTCGAGTGCGACGAGATACTCGGGAGGCCCCCCGCGTCCGATCCATCTGGCCGCCGGCCACCGCGATTCCGATTCGACCCCCGAAACCGCGCGTTCGGCGGCGGGAACGTCCGTGAGACGACGCACGGGAGGGAGTTCGGACGGCTGCCGGGGAAAACGCTCCATCCAAAGCGGATTGTAACCCGAACGACTTCGCTCGATTTGACTTTCGTCGACTCCCTGCCACGGCGCTTCGAAAAGGATCGTGTCGAAGTCGACGGCGGTCCTCGAACGGGCCGCGTTCAGTCGAACGTCCCAGAGACGCGCGTAACCCCGCTGATGCGTGGCCGGATTCAAACGTTCGAGGCGCGGGATCGAGGCCAGCGCCCATTCGCAACGCTCGACGGAGAACGGGAGCGGAATGCCCTCGTTGTAGTTGATCACCGTCGCGCCCCTCTTCACCTCGCGCTCGAGCCAGCGAAGCGCCGCGAGTCGCGGATCGGGGGCGATACCGTCTCCGAGGATACGAATCGACGAAGCCGCGGGGATCCCCCCGGGCGACGGCACACACACGAGAGCGAGTGCCGCGAAAGCGGTTGCGAAACTTCGGACGCCGCCGCGGTGGGTCCCGAACGCCGCGCTTCCGAGCGTTTCGAGGAGCCGCCCGGCGAGAACGGCGACGCACGGAACGAGCACGAGCAAGTGCCGAGGCGAGGCGTGCTGCCGATTGGCGGCGGTGAGAACCACGAGCATCCCGAGGGTGGCGACACCGAGCGCCGCGAGGGCGTGTTCCCCCCGTTTCATCGCCGAGAACAATCCGACGACGGCGGCCACGCATACCCCGATACCCAGACACTCGGCGGATGCGAGCACGCCGACGGCGTGCCCGAGCAGATCGAAAATCGTCTCCTTCTCCGGGTCGACGAACAGGGTGGGGTCTTGTTGCAACAACATCGACTTGAGCCCGAGCCACCCGTCGAGTCCGACGAGTTTCACGATGGACCGAAGCGCGGGAAAGACGTGGTCGCGGGCGAAGGAAGGGTCGAGAAAGTTGTAGGGGCTTCCGATGAAAAACCCGGCGAAAAACGCGAACGCTCCGACGCCGAAGAGGACGCCGGCCGCTCGCGGTCGCGTCGCCACGTCGCCCCCTCGTTCGCCTTTGATGCGCGCGTACAACACGACGGCAGGCACGAACAGGGCCACCGCGTAGTATTTGCAGGCCATCGACAGGCCCGCGGCGAGTCCCGCCGCGGCGGCATCACGAAAACGGCGAGACCGCGCCCCGTCGACCATGAAAACGAGGCTCAGTGTCGCGAAGGCGGCGCTCAGCGCATCCTCCTTGATGACGCTCGACGACGCGAGAAAGGCGGGAGCGCCGGCGACGAACAAGGAAGCGGTGACGGCGGTGGTTGTTCCACCGAACCGTCGGGCGAGCCGCCAAGTCGCCCACACGAGAAAAAGTCCGGACAGCGCCGTCATGATCCGACCGACGAGCAGCAAAGTGCCTTCGTTGTCCACGGTCCACACACCGAAAGATTCCGGACCGGAGAAAGTCCCGGCGACACGTCCGACGGCGTACACGGCGCCGTAAGCGGCGAAATTCACGTAGTAGGTCAGTGCGGGCTTGTTGAAGTAACCCGGATTCGCGGAACCGACGGCGCCGAAGTAGAGCGCCCGCTGAACGTTCACCCGTTCGTCGGCGTAGAAAGACCGGGGATACCCCTCCCCCACCACCGCGAAACCGAGAAGAATCGCGGCCACGGCGAGAACGAGCAGAAGCGGACGCGAACCCGTCACGCCGAGCCCACCCCAGCGGCGATCGGTGCGACGGGATCGGCCTGCACGGCGACGACTCGACGGAGACGCTCGCGTTCGGCGAGACGCTCCTTGTCGATCGCGAGCGACATCGCGCTGATCAAACCGACGTACCACCACAGGAAGTCGATCTTCATATGGCTTCCGAAGGAAGACGTCAGGACGATGGCGATGAGGATTCCCTGCATGGCGGTCGCGTTGGCCCGCAACGAATCCGCGGCCGCACCCATCACTTTCGACGTCTTCACGCGCACCGTGGCGAACCACGCCATCACGAACATGAGGAAGTAGGGAACCGCCGTGAGGATGCCGCCTTCGGCGAGCGTTTGGAACCACGTCGAGTGCGTCACGAAGCCGGGCCCCTTCACCCCGGGCTCGTACGGGACGTAGGATCGGCTTGCATAGAACCCGACGTAGCGCGGCGATATCAGCGCGTAGTTGTCCATGCCGACGCCCGTGATGGGACGTTCGAGAAACATGGTGATCGCGCCCTTCCAAAGAAGGATGCGACTTTGTGCGGATCCGTCGCGATTACCCTCGCTACCGACTCCCGAACGGAATCGGTCGATGAAGGAATCCGGCACCGCGACCACGAACAAGACCGCGAGCAATCCGGCCATCACGACGGCGCCGAACTTCTTCCTCGATCGGGCGGTCATCCATAGAAGCACCGCGCCGAACGCCAAGAATCCCGCGCGGGACCCCGTGGTGATGAGTGCGAGGACGTGAAGCGGAATCAGAAACTTCGCCGCGGAACGCTCGCGTGCGCTGCCCTCCTGGGCACGAACCCAAAGAAATGCGATCGCCGCGACGAGAACCATCGCGATGTAGTTCGAACCGCCGCCCTGTCCGACGCCCAAGTCGACGCGCTGCTCGGTCACTTCGCCGCCGCGCAAACCCGTCACGATGATCGATTTCAAGTTCCACAACATCCCGGCGACGTTGGCCCAAAGGAACGTGTTGATGCGTTCCGCGGTGTCGACGAGATTCAACGTGAGGAACATCACGAGGACGAGCTTGAAAACCGTGACGGCACCCTCGTACGCCGTCGCGGTGTCCTCGACGGCCGTGAACGACCCGATGAAGAGCGTCCCCGACGCGAGGAAGGCGACGAGCATCGTCGGCGTCAGTCGAATCTTCTTCGCCTGCAACACCCATCCGAGGCCGATGGCCGCGGTCAACCAAAGCTGTGGACGGAACCAGTCGGGTTGGTTCCAGACGTCGGGGCGGAAGTAGTACATCGCGACGAGGCCGATGAGCCCCCAAAACGGCCGGAACAACGCCGTCCCCGACGCGCCGAGCACGTAGAGCAACATGACGACGAAGCGGAGCGACATGTCAGACCGCTCCCTTTACGCATTCGAGCAACGCCGCGTCGAAGGAATCCCAACGGAAATATTCCGAGACGAAGGCGCGCCCCCTTCGACCGAGAGCTTCGGCTTCGCTTCGGTTCCGCAACAGATTCTCCGCGGCCGTCGCGAGTTCGGCCGCCGTATCGCCGACGACGAGATCGCGCCCGTTCACGGCCCCGAGCGAATCGCCCACTTCGGTGGTCGTCACGACCGGCACTCCCGAAGCCATGGCTTCGAGCACCTTGTTCTGCACTCCGCGTGCGACGCGAAGAGGCAGCAGCGCGACGGAAGCGCGCCCGAGATGCGGTTCGATCGAGGGCACGGCACCCGAGACGACGACTCCGGGATGTTCGGCCAACTTGCGCACACGCACGGTCGGATGCCGTCCGACGACATGGAATTCGGCGTCCGGAATCGCGCGCCGCACACGCGGCAGGATGTCCTCGGCGGCCCAGCACGCGGCGTCTTCGTTCGCGGTGTAATCCATCGTTCCGACGAACACCATCACATGACCCGCGGGGGCGGAGCGAGGGACGTCCGGGATCACGACGCCGTTCGGAATCGCCGCGACGGGTACCGACGCGACCTTGGTCCTGAAAAGCGAGGCCTCCCGGTGCGTCGTCACGATGACCCGCGCCGCCGTCTCGGCGATTCTGCGCTCCATCGCGCGGACGCGGCGGGACTCGAGATCCATGAACCGGCGGCGGATCGCTCCCGCACCGCCCCATGCGGTCGATCGGGAATAATCCGCCCATTTTTCGGAGTCGACGTCGACCAAATCGGCGACGATCGGAATTCCGCGGGCCTCCGAAAGCCCGAAGACGTAGCCGAGCGGCTGTGCCGACACGGAGACGATGACGTCCGGGCGCCTATTTCGGAGTGCGTCCGCGACGGCTCGACGCGCGGCGGGGTGCTCGAACCAGGCGAAGCTCAGAGCGTCCCCCGCGAGGAAGCGCGTCACCGCGCGAACGCGGCGCGCGAGCGGCGCGAGAAACGGAGCATGCAGTCGCGAGACGCGCGTCCGAACGGCCTCGAGATGATCGAGATCGGCCGGGTCGTCGACGTGCGTCACCAATTCCACGTCATGGTCGCGCGTCAACGCGTCCAAGACGTGCCACGCACGGATCTTGTCCCCCTTGTCCGGAGGGTACGGAAACCGATGGACGAGGAGGAGGACCCGCAAGGAGGCGCCCTCAGCCGCCGAAGGCCACGGTGCCGAGGACGCGGGCGCGGGCGGCGATGAGAGCATCGTAGGCGCGCTTCAGCGAAGCACGGTCGCTGCCGCCGATCCGCGAGACGAGGACGACGCCGTCCGTATCGGCGGCGATGACACGACCATCGGCCCAACTGTCCACCGCCGGAAGGACCACGATGACCGTCGAATACGCGGTGCCCAAGGTGGTCACCGCGGCTTTGAACGAACCGGGACGCAGGATGCGCGCCGCATCGGCACCTTCGGCACCGGCGGGCAACACGTCGAGTCCGGGCACCGGCGACGGCATCAGCAGCGCGGGCGACGGATCGAGGCGCTCGAGAACGATCTCGGCGAGTCCCGGCGAGGGACGCACCGCAAACATGGAAGCCACGCTACCGCGACGCAAATCCGCATCGATCAGGAGGATCTTCCCCGATCGTGGCTCCGCCAACGCCAGAGCGAGGTTGCCCGCGATGACGTCGGCACCTTGTCCCTCGCTCGGCGCCGCGACGGCGATGACGCGGGGCGCGGGCGAGAGCGAAGCGAGATTCGCACGCAAACGACGGAATTCCTCCGCGCGGGGTGAAGCCGGAGCCGACGAAACGACAAGCCGCTCGTCGAGGGCATCGCTCGCCCGCGCCGCGGCGGCCGGCGCGGCGACACGATCGCCGGCCGTGACGGGCGTCGCCGACACGGGAGCCGACGGAGCGGCGCCCGATTCCGCGCGTGTCCGCTCGCGGTCTTCCGCGGCTTTCTTCAGTGCGTCTTCCATCCGTCCCATGGGAGTGTCCTCAGTGCGTCCGGCCGCCGAAGAACGGCAGGCGCAGGAAGGTCCGTCGCGGAGTCCCCGAAGCCGCCGAGGCGGACTCCGCCTTGGAGGGAAGTACGTACTGGGGTCCTTCGATTTCGCGAAGTCCCGACATGACGACCTTGTGGTCGATGCGGTGCGTGTCCTCGGTGAATGCGACGAGCAACGCCTTGTCGCAGGTCAGATTGACGACACGCGGGATGCCTCCCGAGTAGCGATGGATGATCTCGATCGCCCGGTCGGTGAAGACGGCTTTGCCGAGCGGTCCGGCGATCCGCAGACGATGACGCACGTAATCGCCGACCTGCACCTCGGTGAGCGGTCCCAAGTGGTAGCGGAAGCTGATGCGCTGACGCAGTTGCCGCAGAGACGGATGATCGATACTGGCGCGCAGTTCGGGCTGTCCGACGAGCAGGATTTGGATCAACTTCTCCGTTTCGGTTTCGAGATTCGAGACCAGTCGAATCTCTTCGAGCGTCGACAGGGGCAAGTCTTGGGCTTCGTCCACGAGCAGAACGACGTTGCGATCCTTCGCCAAACAGTCGACGAGGAAGCGATTGATGCGGTCGAGCAGATCCACGCGGTTCGGCGCCACGTCTTCGATACCGAATTCACGGGCCACCGCGCAGAGCAATTGAACTCCCGTAAGTCGGCTGTTCGTGATGACGGCCGTCACGGTCGACGGCGCCAACTTTCGGAAGAGCGCGCGGGTGATGGTCGTCTTCCCCGCGCCGACTTCGCCGGTCAATACCGCGAAGCCGCGGCGAGCTTCGACCGTGTGCACGAGCTGAGCCAACGCCTCGGTGTGATGACCGCTCGGAAAAAAGAAGCTCGTATCGGGAACGTTCGCGAACGGCGCGCGCTCGAATCCGTGAAAAGCTTCGTACATGTCAGTTCTTTCCGTAGACGCGGCGCATCGCGTCGAAGGCCCATCGGGGCATCGACGCGTTCATGCTTCGCGTGAAGTAGGCGATGTGGAGATACGCGAGGGCCGCCACGAGGATTCCCGCGATGATGAGACCGACCCGACGACGTCCCGCGGCGGCGGTGACTTCCGCGTGCGTCGAAAGATCTCCGACCGCGCCGAGCATCGGCACCGGAAGTGCGGTGGCGACCTGCGCGGAAGTCGTGAACGAGGGCGAAGCGAACTCGCGGAGGAACGCGACGCCGAGCCCCATGAGGATGCCCACGACCGCCGCCAACCCGATGAACAGCGCGGTATTCGGGAACACGGGATCGTCGTCGGCGACTTCCGAGGGAGTCGGAACGCTGAGCGGCACGAACAACGAGCGCGTCTTGTCGACGAATCTTTCCTTGGTGGTCCGCGCCGCGCCGTAGGCGGCGGAAGCACTCGCGAGTTCGGCGACCGCGCGATCGACCGTCGCCTTGAGCTCGCCCGCTCGGCGGACCTTGTCGGGTACCGCCTTGAGTTCGAGGTTGAGAGCCTTCAGCGTCTCGTCGAGACGCCCGAGTCGCGACTTCAGACCTTCGACGTCGACCTGCAACGTTCGGCGACGACCGTCGAGGTCGAGCCACGTCTGGTTTTGGGACGTGCTTCGCGAAGTCTCGTCCCATTGCGGCACACGACCGAGGCGAGCCGTTTCGGAGTCGAGGGCGGCCTTCGTACGGATGTAATCGCGATGGGCGGGTGTCACACGCTTCGAGAGTCCCGCGAGGGTCTCTTCGAGTTGATCGACCTTGGCCTTCTGCAGTTTCCACGCGTCGCTCAGCGACCGCGTCGATCCCGCTTCGACCACCGACGGCACGGCGGTCAGTTGGGCTTCGACGTCGGCCAACGCCTGCTTCTTGGTCTTGTAGTCGGCG
>CAIWVZ010000046.1 GCA_903916245.1 uncultured Planctomycetota bacterium
CCGAAGGGATTGACGACCCGTCGACGCATCCCCGGCTGATGACGCGTCGATCCATCATCGCGAGCGGCGCGTCGGCACTTCTCGGCGCGGCCGCGGTGTCGTGCGCCGCGACCCCCACCGCCATGCAGGCGCCCGGGGGGCGAGCGGTGGCGACCGGTGCGGGGGAGACGATCCGTGGGAGTCTTTCCGGTCGGCCGGTGTTCATCCCGGATGTGAACGCCCCGCCGATGCCGACCTTCGCGCAGACGGGGCCTCTGCTCGACGGTGAGACGGCCTCGATGTTCGACGTCGCGGCTTTGTCGGCGGGCCACCCGGACGCGTGCAGTTCGCGGCGTCGCTTCGGGCTGCTCATCCCGGCGACGAATACGGTGATGGAGAGCGAATTGTGGACGATTCTCGTCCGAAACCGTGAGCACGGACTCGACGGGATCGGACTGCATACGAGTGTCGTATCGACCCCGAAGCCCGACGTGAGTTCGCCGCAGGGGGTCGAACAGTTCAAACGCGACTTCGTCGCGGGCGTCTCGCAGGCGGTGGGCATCGCGTCGCTGGCTCGTCCGCAGTACTTCATTTTGGGTATGAGCCTCGAGCACATCATCTCGGGAATCGAACCCATCCGCGCGACCACCGAGGCCTTTCGGAACACCAGCGAACTCTCATGGGCGACTTGGACCGACGCCGCAAAAGCCGCGCTCGACCGTTACGGCGCCCGTCGTATCGCGTTGATCACGCCGTTCGAGCGCACGGGGACGACGTCGGCGGCCCGGATGTTCACCGATCTCGGCTTTGAAGTCGTGTCCACCTTCGGGTTTGCGTGCGCCCATGCGCAGCATGTCGCCCATATCCCTGACGTCGAAAAGGAACGTGTGGTTACCGAACTGCTTGCGACGAAGGAGC
The DNA here is from genome assembly GCA_903916245.1 of uncultured Planctomycetota bacterium. GTDB lineage: Bacteria > Planctomycetota > CAIWVZ01 > CAIWVZ01. Next base: position 898 of record CAIWVZ010000046.1, read on the forward strand.
ATCGACTCGACGCCGTGGTGCAGTGCGGTACCAACATGAGCATGGTCGCCGTGGCCGAACGTCTCGAGCCGAAGATCGGCATCCCCATCCTTTCGATCAACGCGACGTTGCTGTGGTACGCGCTGCGCGAGACGGGGATCGCCGCCAACGCCCACCATGCCGGACGCCTTCTCAGAGAGTTCTGAACCGCTCTCGCTCTCCCTCCGTCGCAAGACGATGAGGTGACGTCGCGGTCCGTGAAGCGTCCGGCGGACGGTCTCTTTTTTCGCGAGCGACGCGACTTCGTCCCGGTCTGAGAGGTTGATTTCAAGGTCGTCATCGGGGATGGGAGATGTTCTTCTTCGTGGGCTTCGTCGGTTTACGCGTGAACGCGTCGCGTCGCGGTGGGGCGGAGGAGAACGGCTCGGCGAATCACGTCCGGTGACTTGTCGGCGAGTCCTGCGTGTGCTGAACGCGGGAAGTTGGTGACCGTGTCGCAACGGCCGACGAGATTCATTGGTCTCTCTCGCGACGTCCCGATCGCGGCGGCACTGTCCATCAGGCGGGGTTTTTTAGTTCAGCGGGGTCGTCGACGCCGAGGGCGAGAGCTCGAGTTGAGGCAGTCGCCGTCGGTGGGGTGGAGAACGCGCAAGAGAAGCATCTAGGTCATAAATCCCTATGCTATATGAGATTAAGAAAAAAGGCCGTTCCTTGGATGGTTTTTCGTTCGGTTTGTTCGTTTCGTTCGTTGCGAAAAATGTCGAAGAGAGGTATCCTTGCTCTAGAGGTGCTCATGGTTGCCCCCGACATCGACTTCCCAACGACAACTCCCAGCGACGCCGACGTGCGTCTCGCTCGTGAATCGAGTCGTACTCTCAGCGGCCTCCTGAAGGGGGATCAGCCACTCAAACTCATCGCGCGGGATGGGGGGGAAGAAAGCGTTGAGATCCCAGCTTCCGCCGCCGAGCTTCTTGTTCGGCTCCTCAATCAGATGGCGCAGGGGAACGCCGTCACACTCATTCCCATTCATGCGGAACTGACGACGCAGCAAGCCGCCGATATCCTCGGTGTGTCGCGCCCGTTCGTTGTGAAGGAGATCGAGGAAAAGCGACTCCCCGCACGCAAGGTGGGCACCCGTCGTCGTGTGATGTTCGGCGATCTCATGGCCTACAAGCGTCGATCCGACTTGGCGCGGCAGGATGCACTCGAGAGGCTTGCGGTCCTCGATCAGGAACTCGGCATCGGATGACGGCCCGGTCGGGATCCCAACCGAATGCATGGCAGTTTCACCGTCGTTTTCGATGCATGCGTGCTGTATCCGGCATTGCTTCGCAACGTGATGCTTCAGTTCGCGACGACGGAACTTTTCCGAACGCGTTGGACCGATGCGATTCACGACGAGTGGACGCGGAGCCTGCGAATCGACAAGCCGGACATTACGCCCGAGCAGATCGCCCGCTACCGAAGCGCGATCAACGACGCCGTCCCCGACTGCCTCGTCACCGGTTACGAGCCGTTGATGAAGGGGCTCGTTCTTCCCGATGCGAACGACCGCCACGTACTCGCCGCCGCACTTCGTTGCAGAGCGGAAGTCATCGTTACGTCGAATCTACGCGACTTCCCCGACGAAGTCCTTTCTCCGCTCGGCGTCCGTGTCGAGCATCCAGATGAATTCGTGCTTCACTTGATCGATCTGGCGCCGGCTACGGTGTGTGTCGCGATAAAGACCGTTCGCGCACGGTTGAAGAAACCCGAGTACTCGGCGGACGCACTTCTCGATCGCCTGTGCGATCACGGACTCGTGGGCAGCGCGAGCAGGTTACGAGAGTTTTCCCGCATGCTCTGACCGAATCGGGCACGAGAAGCGATCGCCCGGTGCACCGAAGTGTTCGGTGTCGAGTTGGTCGTCGGTGGGCACCGCGAGGTCGATCGCCTACATCCGCCCGACCATCGTGATCCCGAGGAGGGTGCAGCCGCGGGCGAGGGCTTCGTGGACCGCTTGGGCGAGCACGAGGCGAGCGTGGCGGACCTGCGGGTCGTCGGCCTTCAGGATGGGGACGTCCTGGTACCAGGTGTTGGCGGCTTGGGCGACGTCCACCAACCACTTCGCGATGGACGACGGAGCGTATTCACGCGCGGCGTGTTCGCCCGCCCGGCGGAAGCCGAGCAGCACGCGGGCGAGGGCGAGTTCGCTCGGGTCGGAGAGGGCCGCCGGGGCGAACGTCGCGAGAGAGGACGCGCCCGAAAGCCCCGCGTCGCGCAGCATGCGTCCAATGCGGGCGTGGGTGTAGAGAAGGTAGGGGCCGGTTTCGCCGTCGAAGGCCACGGATTCCTTCGGGTTGTAGATCATCGTGGTCGCCGGCGTGACCTTCAGCAGCATGAAGCGCAGGGCCGCGAGGGCGATGCACTCGGAGCGGCGGGCGACTTCTTCGGGGGCGGCTTCGGGGTCGCGGCGGACGATCTCCTCTTTCGCGAGGCCGGCCACTTCGTCCATCAAGTTGTCGGCGTCGACGACGGTGCCTTCGCG
>CAIWVZ010000047.1 GCA_903916245.1 uncultured Planctomycetota bacterium
ACCGTCCTGGACGGTCGCTTCGACGATGCCGGACTCGCCTCCCTCGTGAAGGCGTTCACGCTCAAGGAACACCGACGCTATGAAGCCGCCGCCGACGTGTTCGCGCGCAGCGCGCGTCCGGAATGGCCGGCGTCGGGCCGCAAACTTGCGCTGCTCGAAGAAGGTAGCTGCCTCGCGCTCGCGGGGCGTCGGGACGAAGGGGCCGTGAAGCTCGTCGCGGCCCTCGCCGTCGACGACGATCCCGCCGTGAGGGCGGAACTTGCGGCGATGCGGACGGACAAGGCTCCGGCTTCGCGCCCCGCGCCCGAATCGCGCCCCTCGCCCTGACGCGGGCGGTCGATCCGCGGACGGGCGGCGCGGATTTCTTGCGGTGAAATCGCGCGGCGTTGGAGGGAGTCCCCCCGAAACGCTACGCTCCGCATGCCCATGAACGAGCCCACGCCCACTCCGTCGCCGGCACCCGCCCCGGCCGAAACCCCGAACCCGCGCATCACGATCGACCAATTCAAGACGGTCGACCTTCGCACCGCCAAGGTGCTCGAAGTCATCGCACATCCGAAGGCCGACCGCCTTTGGGTGCTGAAAATCGACGTCGGCGAGCCCAACCCGCGCACGATCGTCTCCGGGATTCGCGAGCACTACACGCCCGAACAACTCGTCGGTCGCACGATCATCGTCGTGGCCAATCTCATGCCCGCTCCGCTGCGCGGCATCGAAAGCGAAGGCATGTTGCTCGCGGTGCGTGATCCCGAAAACCGCGTGATCCTTCTCGGCGTCGACGGCGCCATCCCGACGGGCGTCCGCGTTTCCTGAAGCGCGTCCCATGCTCGAAGAGCTTCGCGTCCGCAACCTCGCGCTGATCGAAGACGCCACGGTGCACTTCGGTCCGGGACTCAACGTCCTGAGCGGTGAAACGGGCGAGGGCAAATCGCTCGTTCTCGAAGCCCTCGATCTTCTGCTCGGAGAACGCTCCGACCGCGAACTCGTCCGCACCGGTGCCGCGGAATGCGCCGTCGAAGGACGATTCCGCCTCGACGACCGTACGGCGACGCGCCTCCGTGAAGTGTCCGAATTGGTCGAAGGCGGCGGCGAACTGATCGTGCGGCGCGTGGTCGGCGCCGACGGCCGCTCGCGTGCTTGGGTCGACGGCAACCTTTGCCCGCTGAACGTCCTCAAGGCCGTCGGCGGTCTCCTCGGCGACGTGCATCGCCAGCGGGATCAATTGGGCCTCCTGCGCCCCGACGCCCAACGCGGCGTGCTCGACCGCCTTGCGGGCATCGAAGCGGACGTCACCGCGTGTGCGGAGCACTTCGAACGTCGGCGGCGCCTTCTCGTCGACGCCGATACGGCGGATGCCGAGGCGGAAACGCGTCTCGCGCGCATCGAAGAGTTGCGCGATGCGGTCAAGGAACTCGACGAGGCGGCCCCGACCACGGGTGAGGCGGATGCTCTTTCGGCCGAGTGGAAACTGCTGACGAAATCGCAGGACCTCGTCCGCTCGCTCGCCACCGCCGCCGACGCGGTGTCCGAAGGCGAGGGCGCCGCCTCCGCGCGTCTCGCGCAGGCCGCGCGTGCCGTCGCGGGGCATGCGGGCCTCGATCCACGCATCGCTGCGCTTTCGGAACGTCTCGAAACGCTCCGGATCGAAGCGGCCGACCTCGGTCGCGAAACCGCTCGCCTGCGCCACGCCTTCGATCCCGTGCGCGGACGCATCGACACCGTCGGCGAACGTCTCGACGTGTTGCGGTCGCTCGGACGGAAGTACCGCGCGGACGGCGATCGCCTCGTCGAGCGCCACGTCGCTCTGAAGGCGGAACTCGCGTCGTTGAAAGAGGCCGTCTCGGGAGCCGCGCTCCGAAAGGAAGCCGCGGCCGCGGCGGTTGCGTACCACGCGACGGCGGTCGCGTTGTGGAAGCGTCGGCGCGACACGGCCGCGACGCTGTCGCGCGACGTCACCGCGGCGCTCAAAGACTTGCGACTTCCGAACGCGGTGTTCGTCGCCGATCCGGGCTGCGCGAAGGCCCCCGCGTCCTTCGACGCGACCGACGCCCATCCGTGGGGCTACGGAACGCCGCGCTTTCTCGTGTCGATGAACGTGGGCGAGCCGCCGAAACCCCTCGAAGAAGTGGCGTCCGGCGGCGAACTCGCGCGTACGCTGCTCGCCGTCGAGGGGGCCCTCGCGGGCGCGCACCACATTCCGCTGCTCGTGTTCGACGAAATCGACGCCGGTGTCGGCGGTCGCGTCGGCTTGCCGTTCGGGCGCCGCATCAAGTTGCTCGCGCGGCACCACCAGGTGCTCGTCGTGACGCACCTTCCGCAGGTCGCCGCTTTCGCCGATACGCACCTGCTCGTCAAGAAGTCGGTGGAGGGCGGACGCACGCGAACGGTCATCCGCGCTCTCGACGTCGACGGGCGCGTGGAAGAACTCGCCGACATGATCGGTGCCTCCGGCGCCCGGAATCTCGCCGTCGCCCAAGCCCGCGACCTCATGAAGGAAGCGACGGCGTGAAGCCGCTCCTCGTCGCGCTCGCGCCTTACCTCTCCGAAGTTCCGTGGGGGGGGGCCGCGCTGCAGCGGCGCTACGGCGTGGATGCACCCGTCGATCGCCGGATCGGCGAGGCGTGGGTCGTTTCGGCGGTTCCCGGAAAGGCTTCCCGCGTACTCGCGGACGGGCGTCCGCTCGACGCGCTGTGGAGGGGATCGGAAGCCCACTTTCTCGGGCCCGCAACTCCCGTCGGCGCTCCGTTTCCGCTCCTCGTGAAGTTGCTCGCGACGGAAGCGCCGTTGTCGGTTCAAGTGCACCCCGACGATGCGGCGGCGCAGGAACTCGAGGGGGCGGGTCCCGGCAAGCACGAGGCGTGGGTGGTTCTCGATGCGCGCGACGACGCCGAGATCCTGATGGATCTCGAACCCGAGTCGAGCGTCGATCGGCTCGTCGACGCGGCCTCCCGCGGTGATGCCGACGCCGTGCGCGCGCAACTCGTTCGCGTGCGTCCCGAACCGGGTGACGTGTTCGACGTCGTCCCCGGGACGGTGCACGCTCCCGGCGCGGGGCTCGTGCTGTACGAGATTCAACAGCCGTGCGACCACACCTATCGCATCTTCGATTGGAATCGTCCCGGCCTCGACGGTCGGCCGCGTCCGTTGCACATCGACAAGGCGCGCCGCGCCGCGCGTCGGACGCGGTCTTCACGCCGTCGTCTCGAAGGGCGCGCGCCGCGTGCGGTCGTTCTCGAGACGCCGCACTGGGCCTTGGAACGTTGGTGTCCGGCCGACGGAGCGTGCGTGCCCGTGACCTCGATGCTCGCGGTGACCTGCGTCGCGGGCCGCGGTGCGCTCGTCGCGGGCGGCGAAGCCCCCGTGGCGCTCCGACCGGGCGCTTCGGTGCTCGTCGCGCGGGCTGCTAGCATGGTCGAGGTGCGGGGTGAGGGAATCGAGCTTTTCGTGGCCCGACCCCGCCGCGTCGTCTAGAAGGACAGCCATGGACG
>CAIWVZ010000048.1 GCA_903916245.1 uncultured Planctomycetota bacterium
CCGCCTTTCGTCCCGGATTCGTTCCGGGAGGCGACGCCTTCCGCAACGTCCCCGACGGCTTCCCGTGGTGGCTTCCGTTTCCCGAGACGGCTTTCCGCGTGAAGGGGTGGCTTTCTTTCGGCGGCGTACGCGTGCCGTTCGACGTTCCGATCGAGTACCGGGATGCGGGAGACGTATTCGGCGGGGAAAAGCGGCATGACGTGGTGGTGACGACTCCGATCGGCGTGACGACGTCCACCCCGTGGCTCGTCCGACCCGCGCGCTTCGAATCGGCCGGGCGTCGCCCGCAACCGTCGCCGGCCGCCGTGTTCGTCGCGGCCTCGACGGCACCCGAACCCACACCTACCGCCCTGTTCGCCGGACCGACCGGCGTCGCGCAACTCGCGGGTTGGGGCTTTGCGACGATCCTACGCTTCACGCACGAAGGATCGTCGACGTCCGTCGTCTACCACCCGCCGTTCCCCGCGGCGGAAGGTTCCGTCGGTCCCGCTTACAACGCACCGATTCGCGGCGCGCCGTCCGAACGCATCGGCGTTCCCGAAACGCAGCCCAACGCTTGGACTCCGGATTCGAGACCGGCTTCCGAAGCGGATGCGCGTCTCTTCCCGCAACCGACGGATCGGGTTCCCGATCACTTCACCGTGATGCCGCGCGGCACCGGAGTCGCGGGTTGGAAGATCATCGAGCCGCCGCATCTGCCACGGCGCGCCCTCGTCGTCGATCCGGCGGCTCGCTGGGTCAAAGCCGACGTCGCGGTCGATCCCACGACGTCGGTCGGCTACGTGATGGGCGTCGGCGATCGGGTCGCGGAAGCCGTTCGTGCCCTCGGTGTGCCGTGCACGTTGTTGAGCGAAGCCGAGCTCGCCTCGGGGGACCTTTCGAAGTACACGACGATCGTCATCGGGGTGAGGGCGTACGAACGTCGTGCCGATCTCCGCGCGCATCACTCCCGCATCATGGCTTTCGCCGCGGCGGGCGGATCCGTCGTGGTGCAGTTCCAACGCGGGGAGTTCGACCGTGGCGAGTGGGGCCCGATTCCCGCGACGACACGCGGTGGTCGCGTCACCGACGAGAAGGCTCCGCTCGTTCCCTTGGCCCCCGAGCACCGACTCTTGACTCGCCCCAATCGACTCGGGGCCGAGGACTCCGAAGGTTGGGTTCAGGAGCGCGGCCTCTATTTCCTCGAAACCTCCGACCGTTCCGCGGTGGACGTGCTCGCATCGACCGACTCCTTCGCCGGGAACCCCGATACGAGACGCGGGCTCTTGACCGAAGTCGCGGTGGGGAAGGGACGTTGGGTCTACTGCGGACTCGCTCTGTTCCGCCAACTCCCCGCGGGCGTCCCCGGCGCTTACCGCTTTTTGGCGAACCTCGTCGCCCCCTTGGGAGAGCGCTGAGCGTCCCCACCCGGTGGGAGCGGCTGCCCGACTTGGCATCATGACGCCATGCCGCGCCTCTTCTTGGTCCTGTTTACGTTGACGCTCGTCGTCGTCGGTCAAAAGACCGGTCCGGCGCCGTCGCGTTGGCCGTTCGGCAAGGCCGACGCTCGATTCGCCTCCGACGGATTCGATCTTTGGAATCTCGGCGTGCTCGGTGCCAAGGCGTGCGATGCGGACAATCCGCCGAAGGAGCGCACGGCGGGGCGTCAAGCGTTCCGGTCGGGAGGCGACAAGTCCGCCGACGACGGCCCCAAACGGTTGCGGGTCGACGCCTTGTTCCCCGCGGGCCCGGCGGAGACCGGCGGCCTGAAACTCGGCGACGTGATCATCGGCGTGAACGGGACGCCCTTCGCCAAGCATTCGATGCCCGCGATGGCGGAGGCGTTGTCGAAGGCCGAAGCGAACAAGGAGAAACCGATCGTGACGCTGATGCTCGAAGGCGTCGGCGGCAAACCCAAGACCCTCGCGATTCGCGTCCCCGCCGATCCGGAGTCGGCCAACCCCGCGCAGCCCGCGGCGCGTGCCAAGATCGCCAAGAAGGCACTGGCGTATCTCGCATCGAAGCAGGCGTCGAATGGTGGATATCCCGAGACGCTCTCGGGAGAAAACGGCGCGGTGGTTCAGGCGTCGATGGCCGGACTCTGCTGGCTCGCGGCGGGCAGTGCTCCGGGCAAGGGTGCGTACGCCGAGAACGTCGAAAAGGCGCGGGACTTCGTCGTCGCGACGTTGTTCAAGGCCGACGAGATGCAAGCGATGTCGCGCGACGCCAACTGGAATCAAACCCACTGGCGATTGACTTACGGAATGATGTTCCTCGCCGAGTGTGAAGCCCGCTCTCCGAACTCCGAGGCGAAGGCCGCGCTGCAGGAAGGCGTCGGTCGCCTCGAGGCCGCCCAAATCGACTCCGGCGGTTTCGGCCACGGCCCCGGTGGAGCGAACGCTCTCGGGTACATCGAACTCAACATCGTCGGCGGATTGGTGTTGAAGGCGCTCGGAGCCGCGAAGGCGGTCGGGTGCAAGGTGGACGACGTGAAGGCTCGCAAGCTCCTCCGCTATCTCGAGGCGTCGGGAGGCGGCGACGGAGGCGTCGGTTACTCGACCGCGCAGGGGCAAAAAGGCGACGGCAACATCGGACGCACCGCCGTGTCGTGGCTCGGCGCGTTGCAGTGCGCACCGCAAGACCCTTTCACGGCGAAGTTGAAGGCGTTCAGCGAGCGCAATATCGGAGACGTTCTCGGCGGTCACGCGTCCTATCTCCAACATGTTTCATTCGCCGGGCTCGCGGCATGCGCGTTGAGCCCCGAAACGGAGAAGACGTTCATCGCCGCCACGACTCGAGACTTGACGCTGAACCGCGCGCCGGACGGCTCGATTCAGCCGCGACCGTGGCACGAGACCGTGGTGATGGGCTCGAACTCCGACGTCTCCGTCGGAGACGTTTGGTCGACGGCCTGCCAGCTCCTTCCCCTCGTCGCGCGTGTCCCGAAGACGGGCCCCGGCGGCTTGCCCGTCACCCTCGGTGCCCTGAAGCCGAAGCGCTGAGGATAGATCAGCAGCGCTGCGTCGAGCGACATTCGAGGATCTTCTGCATCGTTTACTCGTAGACGTCTCGACGATGTCCGATCTTAATGACGTCGACGATGCGCCGATCGTCGAATATCTCGTAAACGACTCGATAATTCCCGACTCGGACTCGATAGGAGCGCAAACTTGTTATGAGTTTGATCGCCCCGAACGGACGAGGGTCGTCCACCAATCGACCCAAGACGGCGACGATCTTCGCACGATCAGTGCGAGTGCCGATGCGCCCTAGTTCGCGAGCGGCCGATTTCGAAAGTACGACTTCATATCTTTCCACGTCGTCGAAGATCCTTGACGACGGTCTCGAGGTCTTGGCGTGGCTCTTTGCGGCGCTTGCGGGCGAGGGCGAGGTCCGCCAAATCCGCCTTCAGCGCACGTCGAACGATGTCGTTCACGACTTCGGATACATTTCGATCGACCGACGCCGAGTGTAAGCGAAGCGCTCGATGTACGTCAGGTTCAAAGTAAATGGTGGATCGTCGATGAACGGTCATTCGGTGAGCATACGGCATGGCACGACAACTTCAAAACGCTTGTAAGTAGACCACATAGGGTCCGTGCGGGTTCGACCGATCAGGGCCTCAAGACAACGTCGAAGAATGAGACGCGGTTCTCTCGATTCTCGTCCCCTCGAAAAATGTCCTCCCCGTGGGATAGGGTGTCGACATGCCCAAGGCCGCAACGAAGAACGACAAGCCGCTCCCGCGATCGAAGAGCGAACGTGACGTCCTCGATTTCCTTCGCGACTACGGATTCGTATGGGCGGATCCCGAATTCGGCGACGACGAACCGATTCTCGATGCGCTGAAGAAACATCTCGGACGCCGCTTCCGACGTTTCTTCGATGCCTGGGGCGAGTACGAATCCGGTGCGCTCGAACCCATCGAGTTCTACAACCTGGTGAACGACGTCCGATGGATGGCGATCGTCAATTCGACACAATCGGAGATGACGGTGGCGACGTACGCCGCCTTTCACGATTTCCTGAAGCGGGAGAAGGTCGGTCGCCGCGCGCTTCGGATCCTCGATGCGGGCACGGGCGCGGGACTCATGCCCGCATGGTTGTCGGAGAAGTTCCCGAAGGTGACGTTCCTCGGCACCGATGCGGCTCCACGGCTCGTCGCCGCGGCGAAAACACTGCGCCGCGGACGACCGAGGCTCGACTTCGTCCGTTGGAATCATGAGCAACCCGCTCCGGCCGCGGTACGCGGCGTCGACATGGTCTTCTCCTGCCTCGGAGCGTCCGCCTCGACGTCGGACCCGGAAGTCACCTACGCCGTCGACGGCGGGGACGAACGAGCCTGCAGCCGTTGGGCGCATTCGGTGCGTACGTGGAGCACCCATTTCTCGGCATGGCGAAGCGTCGTCGCCGACCATGGGCGACTCGCGGTGGTGCTTCGACTTCCACATCCCGTCGATGCGGAGGCGGCCTTCGTCGCCGCCGCTCGTCACGGATGGACGTTCGACCGTGACGCCTCGCGGGGAGTCGTCGCCGGATGGGAGCGCGTGTCGCTGCTCGTCTTCACGGCTCGGCCGCGGAAGGTCGGCGAGTGTCCCATGGTCGATGTCCCGACGGCGACGTCGGTCGCGTGGTATCGCAAACATGTCGCGACGACCGCCTCGGTGAAGCGAGGTCGCGACGGATGGGTCGAAATCCGCGGATTCGATGCGGCGACGACGGTCCGAAAGATCGCCGGACGTTCCGCGCTTCGGCCGAAAGCGCGCTGGACCATGGTGTGTCCGATCGGATCGCACCCGACGCAAGGAGCGGACTGCTACGACTGCGAGGTGGGGGTGGTCGCAGGTCGCGCCTACGCGTGGGCCATGTGCGGAGCCTCCGGATCTCGTTCCGCGGTCATCGCCCCCGATGTCGATATCCCCGCCGTGCGGATGCGGCTTGCGGGTCTCATCGCCGGCGCCGCACGCGTCACGTACGACCTGAACGAGAGCGTCGTGAAGGAATCCGGCTAGACGTCGAAGTGCGTCCGTTCGAATCCGAAGCGCAGCGGCGGCACGGCTTGCGGTCTCGGCAGGAAGACCATGCGGCACGCTTCGACGCAGTCTCCGCAGCGAATGCACTCGGCGTCTCCGTAGCGAAGCGGCGGCCCGTCCACCGTGTCGGGGGCGGCTTCGATCTCTTCGCCGAGACGCTTCGGGTCGAGGTCGACGGGGCATACTTTTTCGCAGGCATGGCATGCGATGCACGGGTCGGGAACTTCGCTGAACGCGATACCGATCGGTGCCTTCGACGTGACGAGTCGGTAATAGAGCCCGATCGGACACGCCCCGAGACAGAATCCGAACCTCCAGCGACTCGCGTGGAGACGGGCGCCGATGCACAACAGGACGAAGACGCCGAGGGTCATCCCCTTCGCCCGTAGGTCGCCGTCGATGAGCACCACCGGGTCGACCCACCAAAGCATCACGGCAGCCACGAACGTGGCGGCGAATCCCGCGCCCGCGAGGTGATGCCACGCCTTGGCGAACCGTGACTTTGCGAGGGTCACGTGTTCTCCGAGACGGGAGACGTAGCCCACGGGGCAACCCCAACCGCAGAAGAAGCGTCCGACGACGACGTTGCTCGCGAAGGTCAGTCCCCAAAGAAGCGCCATCGCCACGACGAACCCTTTCGTCGCGGTGAGGGCGTCGACCTGCTCGCCGAGGAGTCGATGCGCGCCGCCCCATAGGTCGAGGCGTACCCAACCGAGCAGGGGAGGCGCGAGGAGCATCGCAAGCGAAAGCGTGACGATGATCGTGCGCCGGACTTCGAACAGCGCCCCTTTCCTCTCGACGGCGGCGAGGATACGGATGCGGTCGTTGTCGTGGCGCAGGAGGATGCCGCGGGACTTCCGCTTCTCCGAGACGTCTACCCGCAGCATGTCTCTCCCGTGAGCGTCGGAAGCATCGACCGGAGAATCATGACGCCGCCGACGATCATGAGCAGCGCTCCACCGCCGCGGACGAGTACCGGTTTCGGGATACGCCGCGTGAGCCAACGCCCTCCGAACGCACCGAGCAAGGCCGCAGGGGCCGTACCGATCGCGAATCCCGCCATGAAGGTCGCCGCGATCCATGTCGAGCCCGAAGAGGCCGCTTGAAGAAGTGCCAGTCCGGAAGCGCCGCACGGCAATGCCCCCGTCAACGCTCCGAGCGACCACGCGCCGCCGGGAAGCGCGACCGCGGCGCCGGAGTCGGGCGTCAGCGCATCGAACGCGAGCGATGGGGCGCGTTCCTGAATCGCGATGGGAAGCACTTTGCGCAACCCGGCGAGCAGAAGCAGCGTGCCCGCCGTCACCGTGATGGCGACGCGCGCGCTTTCGGAGCCCGCGAACGCGTGGCCTCCCACCGCTCCGAGCAGGACTCCGAGGAAGACGTAGGTGAAGAGCTTGCCGAGGACGTATCTCGCGAGCCCGAACGTACCGTCGGTTCCCGCGCGGACCGCGAAGACACCGCACATGCCGAGACAGTGGGCGGTCTGCGCGATTCCGAGGGTGGCACCGGTGATGAAGGCGATGGGGGCGTTCACGGGCGTCTCAACGAGGGGTTTCCGCGCCGAAGCGTAGGAGGCGTGCGCTGCGGACGCCGACCACGAGGCTTGAAAGAACCATGGCGAGAGCCGCGGCGATCGGGTGGAGGTTGCCGGTGACGGCGAGAGCGAGAGCGGCCGCGTTGTAGGCGAAGGTCCATGCAAGATTCCCGCGGACGACGCGTCGCAGCGTCTTTCCCGCTTCGATCAGCAGGGGAATCGCCGTCAGATCGTCTCCCGCGATTTCGACCTGGGCTTCCGCACGCGCGAGAGCGGTCCCCGATCCCATCGCGATGCTCACGTCGGCGGCGTGCAGCGCGGGTGCGTCGTTGATGCCGTCGCCGACCATGAGGGTGACCCGGCCTTCGCGGCGGGCACGCGCCAGCCGTTCCTGCTTGTCTTGGGGAAGGAGTGCGCCCGCGGCGGGGATGCCGAGTTCCTTGGCCAGGGCTGCGGTCGCCTCGGGGCGATCCCCCGAGGCGATTTCGCAGTCCACGGAATAACGGCGGAGACGGTCCACGGCGTCACGGGCCGTGGACCGCAGTGTCGGGCGCACCGACACCGCGGCGACGACGGTACCCGCCTCCGCATGAGTGACGAGTGTGGATCCGGAAGCCGCCGCACGGTCGCACCACGCGGCGATCTCCGGAGAGAGGTGATGACGCGCGGTGATCCACGCGAAACTTCCGGATTCGGCGATGAGCTCGCCGAAGCGACCGGAGACGCCGGCCCCCGGTGTGACGACGACTTCCGTCGGAGACGACGCGACGGGAACGGTGACACCTTGACGAAGAGGCCGCACCGCACGCGCGAGTGCGTGATTGGACGCTTCCACCAACGCGACGAGACGTCCGACGGACGCGGACGATCCGACGCTGTCGAGGGTGCCCGCGGGATCCGTCAGCGTTCCCGTCTTGTCGAGGATGGCGAGATCGATGTCGGGGGCGATCTCGAGGGCGACCACTTCGGCGACGAGAAGTCCCTTGCGGGCGAGTGCGGCGCGAATGGCGCGATAAGCGAGCGGCGTGGCGAGCCCGAGGGCGCAGGGACATGCGACGAGCAGCACGGACAACGAACGCCGGCAAGCGTCACCGACGCCGCCCTCGGTGGCGCCGAGATACGCCGCGTATCCAGCGAGAGCGATGGAGATCCATGCAAGATGCCCGGCGATGCGGTCGACCCGACGTATGATGCGCGTCGGTGGAAGAGGTGCGTCGAGCAACGCCCGCACCGCCCCGAGCCATCCTTCCGCCCAAGGACGCACGACCACCGCTTCGAAGATCGAAACACCGTTGGCGGAGCCCGCGAGCACGAGATCCCCGGGGACGATTTCACGCGGTACTTCTTCGCCGGTGATGCGGTCGCAGGCGACGGAGCCCGCTCCGGCGCGGATCGTCACGTCGGCGGGGAAGGCTTCACCGGGGCGTACTACGATCCGATCGCCGAGTCGGAGCGTGTCGGGCGCGACGTCTTCGACGGTCCCGTCGAGCGTCACCCGATGGGCGGCCCGTGGCAACGCATCGGCGAGATGATCGGCGGCGTGGCGTCCCTCGGCGCGCACCGTCGCTTCGAGGCGACGCCCCAACATGACGAGAGTCAAGACGGTGGTGGCGGTTTCGTAGTAGACGGGCCCCTCGCCGAGGATCGTGTGATGCAGAGAAAGTCCGAACGCGCTGAACGTCCCGAGAACGATGAGCCCGTCCATGCGGATACGGCCCGCCCGCAGGTCGTGCCATGCACCCTTCAGCAGGGGAACACCGAGAAGAAGAAGTACGGGAACCGTAAAGACGGCGAGGGCGATTTGTCCGAGTCGTCGGAGCGCGACGGTCGCGGGATCGGGGCTCGCCGCGAAATCTTCGCCGTAAAGAACCAGCGTGAACTCCATCACGCCCATCGAAAGGAAGGCGGAAAGGAGCAGCCGCGCTTCGAGAAATGCGGCCTTCGCGCCGACGCGACCGCCCGTCGCCGCCGACGCGAGGCGACATCCGAGACAACAAAACGCCCGGACGGCGTCTCCGCGCGCGGGGCGTGTCGGTAGCCCGCAGTGCGCGCAGACGACCGACGAGGATGGGAGTTCGGCGACCTCAGCCACCCCCGGTGATCTCCGCGTGGGCGGCCGTCAGCAGAAACTCCACCGTGTACCACGTTGCGAAGGCGAGGAAACCGAGCCACACGAGCTTCATGAAAAAGGGCATGCGGCCGTGGCCGTAACCGAAGTCGTGGGGAGCTTGGTCGTTGCCGCGTTCAGACGAGTTCGTCGGCGTTGTCACGGGCGATCTCCTTTTCGAGCATGGTGTATTTGGGCTCCTCGATCGCGGCGAAATGCCCGGAGAGGAAGCCGTGGACAAGAAGCAGGATGAACCCCGCGGCGACGAGGACGTAGGTCAGAAGGTGGCTGCCCGCGAAGCCGATCCCCCCGTCGTCGAGGAGGTCGGTGAGGAACTCGTAGATCTTCACTCCGAATGCGACGGCGGCGAAGAATACGATGAAGCCGAAGGTGACGATCATTCCGCGGGGGGCTTGGAGTCTTTTTGGAGTCGACATGATCAGTTCCTCCGCGCAGGCGCGGTCCATGTTCCGAGCCATTGCATGTAGGCGATGAGCGCCAAGCCGTCCGCGGTCGGCGACTTCGCCGGAGAGACGAAAAGACGGGCCTTCTCCCCTTCGAGAACTGGCGGGATGTTCGTTCGGATCGACTCCATCGCCGCTTCCGCTTCGGCCTTCGTGCGATGGACGCCGGGGTACGGATAGGACGTCGCGGGATCGACGCCCTCGCGCTTCGCGACATCCCTCGAAATCGAGCGACGCACCTCCCATCCGTCTTCGAAGTACCACGGGTATTTCGGCATGACCGATCCCGGCGACACCGATACCGGGTTCGCGAAGTGCGCGGCGTGCCAGTCGTTGGACCGCAGTCCACCTTCGTTCGTAAGGTCCGGTCCCACGCGCCGCGTTCCCCAAAGGACGGGGCGTTGCAGGACGTTGTTGTCGTCGTCCGTGGATCGAATGCGGCCGAAGCGTGCGGTATCGCCGATGACCGGACGGACGTACTGGCTGTGACAGTGCCAACAGGCTTCGGCGACGTAGCGATCGCGTCCGCGTTTGACGGCGTCTGCATACGCACGTTTCCATGCGGCTTCGCTCGCGAGGCGGCGCGGATCGTCGGAGGCGACGCCCGCGAGCTCCTTGTCGGTCATCGCTTCGGTGGCTCCGGCGAACGCCCGATCGAAGGCGACGGGCCAACGCTCCTTGACGTCCTTGAAGTCCGGAGACACGACGTCGGTGACTTCGACCACGGTCGCTTCGTGGCCTTTCGCGTCGGTTACCCACCACGGGTAGATCCCGGAAAGAGCGAAGGCGAGCGCGAAGCAGCCGAGGGCCGCGACCACGATGACGAATCGGAATCGATCCATGTCAGTTCACCTCCCCGACGACGTCCCGCTTCCAGTC
Organism: uncultured Planctomycetota bacterium; assembly: GCA_903916245.1. Taxonomy (GTDB): domain Bacteria; phylum Planctomycetota; family CAIWVZ01; genus CAIWVZ01. The sequence goes on from CAIWVZ010000048.1 coordinate 9,997, forward strand.
ATAGGCCTTCGGCGTCGTCGCGGTCTTCCAGAGATTCCAGGCGAAGATCAGATTGCCGGCGAGGATCATTCCTCCGGCGAACGTGCGCACCCACCAGAACGGCTTCATCGCGTTCACGATGTCCATCCAAGGTGCGAGCGACTTCAGCATGTAGCCGTGAACGAGACCGGCGGAGAGAAGATCGAGGAACATGATTACGAGACCGATCACGGCGAGCCAGTAGTGCCATCCGAGCAACCCGCGGTCGTACCAGTCGTTCCCCGTGAGGCGCGGCCAAAGCCACGTGAGCATGCCGGTGAGCCAGAACGTGAAGACTCCGAACATCACGAGGTGGGCGTGGCCGGGAACCCAGTCGGTGAAGTGGATGATCTCCTGAAACGCCAACGTCGTTTGGAACGAACACTGCAGACAAGTGATGAAGTAGAGGATCATCCCGGTGTAGAACCAGCGAATCGGCATGTTCGTTCTGAGAGCGTGACCTTCGCCCCAAAGCGTTCCGAAGAAGTTCACGATGACGGTGGTCACCACGATTTCGACCGCCATCGTCGAAACGATCGCGCCGTACTGAACCGACATCGGAATCGACGACAGAAGGAAGTGGTGCACGCCGTTCAGCGGGTAGAAG
>CAIWVZ010000049.1 GCA_903916245.1 uncultured Planctomycetota bacterium
CGCCCTCGACACGTCGGGCAATGTCTCGATGACGTTCAGCATCCCGTTTTTGTCGAGCCTCATCGGGACGTCGTGGTGGTTCCAAGGGGTCTACTTCGACCCGGCCTCGCCTTACGGACTTTCGAAGACGAACGGCACCCACTTCACGATCGCCGATCCGCTCCTCGCTCCGACGATCACCGGAGTCACGCCGAACTCCGGCCCCGCGGCGGGCGGAACGCAGGTCGCGATCACCGGGACCAACTTCCTTCCCGGTGGAACGACGGTCAGCGTGGGTTCAACACCGCTCATGAACCCCGTGATCGCGACCCCGACGTTGATTCTCGGGACGATTCCTCCGGGCGCTCCCGGTGCGTCGGTGGACATCACCGTCAGCACGATCGTCGGAGGAAGCGCTGTACTCGCCGACGGCTTCACCTACCTCGGCAACTCCGCCCCGATCATCGCGTCGGTGTCGCCGGACCACGCACCGATCACCGGTGGCGGGATCTTCACGCTGACGGGTCAAGGACTCGGCAACGGCACCACGGTCTATTTGAACGGCGTCCCGTGCATCGCGTTGGCGCAGTCGCCGACGTCGTACGTGGGAATCATTCCGAATACGACGACGCCGGGATACGCGACGCTCGTCGCCGCTTCCACGGCGGGTGTCGCGACGTTGTCGAACGTGTTCCGCTACACGATCGTCCTCGACGTCGGCAACGGCTCCGACGGCGTCTTCAATCCCTCGTCGAACGTGCTGATCGACACCACCGTGAACGGCGGCATCTTCAACTACACGTCGTTCACGATTCCCGCGGGCGTCACCGTGACCGCGCGCGGCCCGAATCCGCTCGTCATCAAGTGCACGGGTGACGTCAACATCCTCGGCACGCTCGACTTGAAGGGCCAAGATGTCGTGTCGGCGGATCAGGTGAGTTTCAGCTTGACCCCCGCTCAGCCAGGATGGGAACTCGCAGCGAATTCGGTCATCCAATCCTCTGTCTCGCGATCGCTTCCCGGATGCGGCGGGGGCCAAGGTGGGTGGTTGCTTCCAAATCCAGCCGAGGGAGTAAGCGGTCACGGAGCGTACGGCCTTCCCGGGTCGGGCTTGGGGTCGACGACAGTTGCGACGTACAACTCGATCTTTTATGTACTGTCTCAATCAATGATCACAGGATATTCTGGTGCTCACGTAATTATGGCGGCAGGATTCGGTCCGTCTCACGGAACCACGTCTACGGGTTTGGCGCAGATTCAGTCGTCGATTCCGCAAGTCTACGGAACGGCGGATTTGGTTCCGTTGACTGCCGGATCGGGCGGGCTCGGGCTGTACTACACCCCAAGTCAATTGTTGCGGGGATCATCGGGGGGCGGTGCCGTCGAATTTCGTGTGGGCGCCAGCCTCGCAGTCTCGGGAGTGATCGACGCTCGTGGTGGTAGCAGTCCAAGTTATCCGGTGTGTTGCGGAAGCGGCGGGGGGATCAAGTTGGCGTCGCAGGGAGACATGATGTTGAGCGCAGTGGCGGGGTTGGTTTCAGGAGGCGCGAGCTATCAAGGCGCTGCCGGCAATGGACGCTGGGCCATCCAATCGTGGAACGGCACGAAGAGCAACGGCAC
>CAIWVZ010000050.1 GCA_903916245.1 uncultured Planctomycetota bacterium
CCCCCACCGTCACGAAGGACGGCGTGACCGTCGCGAAGGAAATCACTCTCGAAGACCCGTATGAAAACATGGGTGCCCAGATGGTGAAGGAAGTCGCTTCGAAGACGTCCGACGTCGCGGGCGACGGCACCACCTCGGCGACCGTTCTCGCCGAAGCCATCTTCGACGAAGGTCTGCGCAACGTCATCGCGGGCGCTTCACCCATCGGCATCAAGCGCGGCATCGACCTCGCGGTCGAGCAGGTCGTCGCCGAACTCAAGAAGATGGCGCGCCCGGTCAAGGGCAAGGACGAGATCGCTCAGGTCGGCACGATCGCCGCGAACAACGATCCCGTCATCGGCAAGCAGATCTCCGACGCGATGGAGAAGGTCGGCAAGGACGGCGTGATCTCCGTCGAGGAAGGCAAGTCTCTCGAGACGCGCGTCAACCTCGTCGAAGGCATGCAATTCGACAAGGGCTACCTCTCCCCCTACTTCGTGACCGATCCGGGCACGATGTCGGTGACCTTCGAGAAGCCGTTCATCCTGATCCACGAGAAGAAGATCTCGGCGGTGAAGGACATCATCCCGGTTCTCGAGAAGACCTCGCAGGCGGGTCGCCCGCTCGTGATCATCGCGGAAGACGTCGACGGCGAAGCTCTCGCGACGCTCGTCGTGAACAAGCTCCGCGGCAACATCCAGTGCTGCGCGGTGAAGGCTCCCGGATTCGGCGATCGTCGCAAGGCGATGCTCCAGGACATGGCGGTCGTCACCGGCGGTCAGTTGATCGCCGAAGAGATCGGCAAGTCGCTCGAGACCGTGACGCTCAAGGATCTCGGGACGGCCGACAAGGTCGTCATCGAGAAGGAGAACACCACGATCATCAACGGCGGCGGCAAGCGTGAAACCACCGCGGGCCGCATCGCGGAAATCCGCAACGAGATCGCGGCGGCCACGTCCGACTACGATCGCGAAAAGCTCCAGGAGCGTCTCGCGAAGCTCGCCGGCGGCGTCGCCGTCATCGAGGTCGGTGCGGCGACCGAAGTCGAGATGAAGGAGAAGAAGGCCCGCGTCGAAGACGCGCTGCACGCGACGCGCGCGGCGGTCGAAGAGGGCATCCTTCCGGGCGGCGGCGTCGCGCTTCTGCGCGCGTCGGAAACCCTGAATCCCGACAAGGCCGAAGGCGACCTGCGCATCGGCGTTTCGATCATCAAGCGCGCGCTCTCGGCGCCCATCCGTCAGATCGCGGACAACGCGGGCTTCGACGGCTCGGTCGTCGTGCAGAAGGTGCGCGAGTCGAAGAACGCGAACGAAGGTTTCAACGCGGCCACCGGCGTCTACGAAGACATGCTGAAGGCGGGCGTCGTCGATCCGGCGAAGGTCGTGCGCTCGGCACTTCAGCACGCGGCTTCGGTCTCGTCGCTCCTGCTCACCACGTCGGCCCTCATCTCGGATATCCCCGAGAAGAAGAAGGCCGATCTCGGTCGCGGCGCCATGGACAACATGGGCGGCATGGGTGGTATGGGCGGCATGGGATTCTGATCCCGCCGAACGACCTTCCGGTATCGGGCGCGGTTCCCTCGGAGCCGCGCCCGAGCGCTTTTACGGATCGGCGGAACACGCCGGCCGCACGCCGGTGCCGCCCGAGCGCCGTGACGGCTCGACGGATCCGCGGAAGGCGCTCCGCGACCACATCGGATCCGTATCGAACGCCGCCCCGCGCATGATGCGGAGAACGGGTCCCGTCGCCTGGATCGGCTCCCGCAATCCGTCTCCGTCGCGGGGATATCCCGGGTAACCGATCGCCGTATCACGGCACCACTCCCACACGTTTCCGTGGGTGTCGTGAAGGCCGAACGGATTCGGGCGGGATTTCGTGATCGCCCTCGGACCGAGCCACGCGGATCTGTCGGTGAGGCCGACCTGCGCGGCGCCTTCGAGGGATGCGAGGTTCGAACCCGTCCACCACGGCGTGGTCGTACCCGCTCGGCAGGCGTACTCCCACTGCGATTCCGTCGGCAAGACCAATCCGTAGTTGCCGAGAATCGTCGTCGCTTCGTGCCAGTTCACATCCGTCACCGGCAACAGGTCGCGTTCGGGATGCACGTAGGGCGACGGATCCGCACCCGCGATGCGCCTCCACTGCGCGACCGTCAGCTCGTGACGTGCGATGAAGAACGGCGACAGCCGCACGGGGTGGGCGGGTCGCGCCGCACGCTCGTCTCCGTCCGAACCGATGACGGTGATCCCTCCGGGCAAAAGCGTGAGCACCACGCCCGAACCCGTACGCACGTCGACCACGCCGTCGGCGCGGAATCCCGACGAGGGCGGCTCGCCCGCGGCCCGCGTCGCTTCATGCTCGCATTCGAAAAGCCCCGTCGCCGGATTGATGCCGATCGGCCACAAACCTTCCTTCGGCGGAGGCATCGGCGTCGCATATTTTCCCTCGGCGGCGAATGCGGGGGCGAGCGCGTTCCACGCCTCCCGGCGCCGAGCCTCGTTCGCGACGACGCCGCGCAGGAATTCCGCCCGTTTGGGGACGCCCCATCCCTTCGACGGCGTCACGCCCGTGGAGAACTCTCCGCCGCGGGCGACATCGGTGAGACCGTCGAGCGCCTCGACGAGATCCGCCAATTGCCCGTGCCACCAAGATTCGCGCGGATCGGCGAACGCGAACCGGGTCCGAACGTCGACGACAACCGACAGGCGAGCCACTTCCTCGGCGAGCGCCCG
>CAIWVZ010000051.1 GCA_903916245.1 uncultured Planctomycetota bacterium
GATGCCCTCAGCGCTCGCGTTGTTGTTCGCGTGTCTTTCCTTCACCGCCTTCGCGCAGGCTCCGCAGGAGTCGGCGCCCGTTCGCGACGCCGAAGCCGTGAAGAAGATCGAATCGCACGACGCGAAGGTCTACACGCCGTCCGCTTCGGGACTCGCCGCACTCGAATTCGCGTTTCCGATGCCCGCCGCGGCACTTCCCGGGCTCGTTCTCGACATCGGGTGGAAGGCTCCCGACGCCGTGACGGTCGTGGCCCGTGTGGCCGACGATGCGCCGGAGGCCGCGAAGAAGCAGATGCGACTTCTCGCCGACCTCATCAACGATCCGGCCCGACCGGAGGGGCAGGAGTTCCGCACCAACGCCCGCGGCGTGGTGACGCAGGTCGTCGGTGAAAGCCTCGCGCCGGGCCTCGCGGCCGACGACGTCGCTCTCGTCGGGACGGACAAGGTGAAAGTGGTCGCCCGCTCGGAAGCCTCCAAGCGTCGATTCAAGGAGCAGACGTTCACCTTCAACGACAAGGGTCTCGTGGCGAAGATCGAAGCCGTGGCACCCAACGGCCTGACGACCGTGATCGAGCCCACCTGGGTCGAGAAGGGGACGCAGTGGTCGCAGTCGAAGGTGACCATGACCGTCGGCAAGGAAACGAAGTCGATCGTGTTCGACTACGTGGATGTCGCTGGGTTTCGGCTGATCGGCAAGATGACCGCGTCCGACGGGAAGAACGCCCCCGAAACGCTCGAACTTCGCAATCTGAAACCGACGGCGAAAGCGGCGAAGTGACGGCCGGGTCCCCGTCGCCCGGGGCGAACATCTTCGAAGGGATGGTCGATTTCTTCGACGAGGCGCGGGAAGCTCCGCCGCATCGGGAACTCTCCGACCTCGCTTGGAAGTCGGTGGCGACCGCTCCCGAAGGTCCGTTGCTCGACGTCGGTTGTGGTGCCGGCGTGTTCCTCGACAAGGCGCGTGCGGCGGGCCGTCGGGCGGTCGGGACCGACTTGGCGGTCGGGATGGTGCGTCGAGCGCAGCGGCACGGCCATGCGGCCGCGGCCTCCGACGTGACGGCGTTGCCGTTTCCCGACGCGACGTTCTCGGCGGTGACCGCCATGCTCGTCCTTCACCTCGTCCCCGACGCGCGCGCGGCGTTGGCGGAACTCGCTCGGGTGCTCTTGCCGGGTGGCCGCCTCGTCGTCGTGACGCAGGGGGTCACTTGGGACGAACCCGTCGCACGCGCTCTTTCGGCGAACCGCGGATACTCCGGTATTTCCCACGAATTCGTCGTGGGCTCGGCGCGGTCGGGAGTCGCCCATCGTCGTTGGACGTCGGAAGGGCTCGCGACCTCCTTCGAGGAGGCCGGGTTCACCGCCGTCCGAATCACGGCGGGCCTCGACGGCCACATGTTGGTGGGTGCCGCAAACCGCCGATAGGTTCGCTTGACCCTCCCGATACGGGGGGGGAACATGAACCCATGACGGTCCGCGACCACAACCTGCATCTCGTCAACACCTTGGGGCGCCTCAAGGAGCGTTTCGTGCCGCTCGTGCCGGGGCACGTCGGGATCTACGTGTGCGGTCCGACGGTCTACAGCGACGCCCATTTGGGGCACGCGAAGTCCTACGTGTCGTTCGACGCGATCATTCGGTACTTCCGGCACCTCGGGTACAAGGTCAAGTACGTCCAAAACATCACGGACGTCGGGCACCTTCTCGACAACGCCGACGAGGGTGAAGACAAGATCGAGCGGCGCGCGAAGCTCGAACGCGTGCATCCGCTCGAAATCGCCGAAGCGTACGCACGTTCCTACTTCAAGGACATGGAAGGGCTCGGTGTCGCCTACGCCGATCTGCACCCGCGCGCGACGCAACACATCCCGGAGCAGATCGAGATCATCGAACAGTTGATCGCGAAGGGGAACGCGTACGAAGCGGGCGGCAACATCTACTTCAGCGTCGGGTCGTGGAAGGAATACGGTTGCCTTTCGGGGCGCGACACGGACGACGCGGTCGAGGGTACCCGGGTCACCGTGCGCGGCGACAAGCGCGATCCGCGGGACTTCGCCCTTTGGAAGCATGCCGATCCGAGCCACATCCAATGGTGGCGAAGCCCGTGGGGCAAGGGTTACCCGGGCTGGCACATCGAGTGCTCGGCGATGTCGATGAAGTACCTCGGTGAGGAATTCGACATCCACGGCGGCGGTCTCGAGAATCAGTTCCCGCACCACGAGTGTGAAATCGCCCAATCCCGTGCGGCGACCGGCAAGGGCTTCGCGCGTTACTGGTTGCACAACAACATGATCAACCGGGACGGGGTGAAGATGTCGAAGTCGCTCGGCAACGGCATCCTCATCAAGGACCTCCTGAAGGAGGTCCCCGGGACGACGGTTCGGGCGTTCCTGCTCGGTACGCACTACCGCTCGGCGGCGAATTTCACGGATGAGGGCGTCAAGGCGGCCCACGCGGGTCTCGAGCGTCTTCACTTCGTCCTCGGCGCGATGCGCGACCGCGTGAAGGC
>CAIWVZ010000052.1 GCA_903916245.1 uncultured Planctomycetota bacterium
CTTCCGATTTCGAAGGACGAGCCGTCGATGGGAATCGACCGCGTCCGCTACGTGGGCGAACCCGTCGCAGGCGTCGCCGCGGACGACGAGTGGATCGCGGCGGAAGCCTTGAAGCGCATCCGCGTCGAATACCTTCCCACGAAGCCGATCGAAGACGCGAAGCAGGCGCTGTCCGAAGTCGGGAATCCGGCCGACAAGATCCACCCTGAAACCAAGTTCGCCAACAATCTGCACAAGATGGTCGAACAGCACTTCGGCGATTTGCCGAAGGCGTTCGCGGAATCGCACCACGTCGCGAAGGGCCACTTCGAATACGCGGGCATTTCGCACACGTTCACGGAACCGATGTCGACGGTCGCGCACTTCGATCGCGACGGACGTCTCCATCTGTGGTCGGCGACGCAGGTCCCGCACTATCTCCACCGCGCGCTTTCCGAAGTGCTCGGTCTGCCGATGAGCCGCATCCGCGTCGTGCGTCCCAACGTCGGCGGCGGATTCGGCGGCAAGTCCGATCCGTTCCCGCACGAGATGATCGCGGCGCTGCTCACGATGCGCTGCCGCAAGCCCGTGCGCATCACGTTCGACCGCGAGGAAGTGTTCATCTCCCACCACGGCCGCCATCCGAGCGAAATCGACGTAGCCGTCGGCGTCGACGACAAGGGCATCCTGACGGGTCTCGAGATCGACGCGCTCATCGACGGCGGCGCCTACGGGTCGTTCGGCGTCGTGACGTCCTACTACAACGGCGTCCTCGCGCAGGGCCCCTATCGCATCAACAACTTCAAGTACCGCGGACGTCGCGCCTACACGAACAAGCCCATGTCGGGCGCGATGCGCGGGCACGGGGCCGTGAACACGCGCTACGCGCTCGAACTTTTGTTCGACGAGTGCGCCGAAAAAGTCGGGATGGATCCGGCCGAGATGCGCATCCGCAACGCGCTCCCCGCCTATACGACGACGATCAACGACTTCCGCATCACGTCGAACGGCGTCGTCGAATGCATCGAAAAGGTGCGCGACGCGTCGGGTTGGAAAGACAAGCGCGGCAAGCTGCCGTTCGGACACGGCATCGGACTCGCCTGTTCGTTCTACATCTCCGGGTCGGCACTCCCGATCCATCGCACGCGCACGCCGCAGTCGACGGTCCACATCAAGATCGACATGGACGGCGGCGTGACGGTGCATTCCATGGCCGCGGAAATCGGCCAAGGATCCGACACCGTTTTGGCGCAGTGCGTCGCCGAGGTGCTCGGTCTCGACGTTTCGTGGATCCGCGTGAAGACCGAGGATTCGGACTTGGCGCCGATCGACCTCGGGTCCTATTCGTCGCGCGTCACCTTTATGATGGGCAACGCCGCGATCAAGGCGGCGGAGAACATCCGCGAACAACTCCGCAAGGCGGCGTGCCGTGTGAACGGCGGCGAACCGACCGATTGGGTGCTGCGTGACGCGAAACTCGTCAACACGACCGATCCGTCGAAGACGATGAGCTACATGGAAGCCCTCGAAGAAGCGCTCGCCGACAACGGCGCGCTGATCGCGAGCGGCTGGTACCAGTCGCCGAAGCTCGGCGGCGCGTACAAAGGCGCGGGCGCGGGTCTGTCTCCGACGTATTCGTTCGGCGCCTACATCACCGAACTGCACGTGGATCCCGAAACCGGATTCATCCACCTCGACAAGGTGTGGGCCGCGCACGACTGCGGCCGCGCGCTGAACCCGCTCGCGGTGAAGAGCCAGATCATCGGCTGCGTGCACATGGGACTCGGGCAGGTGCTGATGGAGCAGTGGGATTTCAACCACCGCGCCAAAGGCAACATCCGCAATCCGTCGCTGCTCGATTACCCGATGCTCACCGCGAAGGAAATGCCTCCGGTCGACGTGTTCATCGTCGAATCGGACGACAAGGAAGGCCCGTTCGGCGCGAAGGAAGCGGGGGAAGGCCCGCTGCTTCCGATTCTGCCGTCCGTCGGCAACGCCATCTACGACGCCATCGGGGTGCGCATGCGGGAACTCCCGATCACCCCGGCGAACCTTCTGCGTGCCATCGAGGCGAAGAAGAAGGGAAAGGTCTGACCGATGATCCTTCCTCCGTTCACGCTGCACGAGCCGAAGACCGTCGAAGAGGCGGTCGCGCTCAAAGCGAAGTGGGGTCGCGACGCGGATTTCGTCGCAGGCGGCACCGACCTGCTCTGCAACTACAAGTACGAACTGAACGCGAAGCCCCACGTGATTTCCCTCGGCGGCATCGCC
>CAIWVZ010000053.1 GCA_903916245.1 uncultured Planctomycetota bacterium
GCTCGCCTGCCTCGTCGGCGGATGTCTCGGGGCGTTGCACGGTTTTTCGAAAATCCCCGAGCCGTGGCGCCGCGCCGTACGCAATCTCGATCAGGTCGAGTTGCGAGGCCGGATGCTGGCGGGCGCACCGAACGACGGATTGAAGTCGATGGTGCTCCTCGAAGCCGCATTGACGCCCCCCACGCCGAAAGCGGTTCCCCGACCGAAGAAACCCAAGGCCAAAGGTCTCCGCGGCGGTTTCCGTGGCCGACCGATGCGGGGGCCCGGCGGCATGCGTGGCCCTCGACCCGGTTTCCGACCCCCGGGGCGACCGTTCGGCGGGCCGGCGCGTGGCGGCTTCCGCGGTCCGCCGCGGCCCGGATTCGGCCCTCCACGCCCCGGATTCGGTGGTCGCGGCCCGCGTCCCGACGGCGGCTGGAACGGCCCACCCCGCGGCGGATTTTCGGGTCCGCGTCCCGGCGGTTTCGGCGGCGGCCCCCCTCGCGGGGGGTTCCGAGGCCCACCGCGATCGGGTGGACCCGGGCGTCCGCCGTACGACGATCGGCGTCCGCCGCCGCGATTTCCCGACGGTCCTCCGCCCGGCTCGTCTCCGATGAGGCATGATGACCGGGATGATTGACGCCGGATTCGTCACCGATGTGGGCCGGGTTCGTTCCGAGAACCAGGACTACGCGGGACTTTTCAACCCGTCGGACCCCGCTGAAGCCGGTGTCCGCGGTCGGGTCTTCATCGTGTGCGACGGCATGGGTGGGCATCACGGCGGTTCGATTGCGAGCGAACTGACCGTGAAGGGGTTCCTCGGAGCGTGGAACGCCGCCTCGCAACCCGCCCTCGAAGATCGCGTCAACGCGAGCATCGGGGCCGCGAACCTCGACGTCCGCGCCCGCGCCGCGACCGAGCCCGCGTTGCGCAGCATGGGAACGACGGCGGTGATGATCGCGGTGGACGGCTCGCACGTCGTGGTCGCGCACATCGGCGATTCGCGCTGCTATTTCTTCCGCGGAGGGCGTGCGGAACTCCTGACGCGCGACCACACCTACGTCAATGATCTCGTCGAAGCGGGACTCATCACTCCCGAAAAGGCGAAGACCCACCACGAGCGCAACATCATCACGCGCTGCGTGGGGATGGCCGACACGCTGAAGGTCGATTTCTCGTCGCGCACGGTACAACCCGGCGATGCTTTTCTCATGTGCTCGGACGGACTGCACAACCACGTCGAACCGGCGGAGATGCAGAAAGCCATCGCGGAAAGCGACGCCGTGACCGCGGCTCGCGCGATGGTGGACCTCGCGAACGCGCGGGGCGGCGACGACAACATCACGTGCATGGTGGTGAAGGTCCTCGCGGTCGACTCTCCGAAGTTCGCGGTTCCCGAAGCCGGACAGCGGCTCGGTACGCGCCTGACGCCGGTTCCCGGCGCGCGACGGAAGTCCGGGACGGTGGATCACGGACTCGAAACCGGCGACGACATCACCCGCATGATCGATACGTCGTCGATCGCGAAACAGTCGAAGGGGCCGTCGATGTTGACGAAAGTCGCAATCGGCGTCGCGATCCTCGCGGTCTTGGCCGTCGTCGCGAAGTGGATGGGCCGGATCTGAGGGGAGAGCCCGTTGATCGGCAAGAAGGTCGGATCGTGGCTCATCACCGAAGAAATCGGTGACGGCGGCCACGCCTTCGTGTTCAAGGGCCTGCGCGGCGACGAGACCGCGGCGGTCAAGATGCTCAAGCCGTCCGCATGCGAGGAGAACATCCGCCGACGCTTCGAGCTTGAAGCCGATACGCTCGCCACGCTGCGTCACCCGAACATCGTCGGTTTCCGCGACTACATCGAGCAGGACGGGTTCCATTACCTCGTCATCGAATACATGGATGCCGGAGGGATCGACACGCTTCTCGCGTCCGGACCGTTGTCGCTCGAAATCGCGTTGCCCATCTTCGATCAGGTCTTGCAGGGAATCGCCCACGCGCACGCCTTCGGGTTCATTCATCGCGACATCAAGCCCAACAACGTGCTTCTCAATCGACACGGCGAAGCGAAGATCGCGGATTTCGGCATCGCGAAGGCTCTCGGAAGCGGGACCAACCTGACCCGACGCGGATTCATTCTCGGTACGTCCGTCTACATGGCGCCCGAATACCTCACGGCCGCGGAGTGCGACGAGAAGACCGACGTGTACGCCCTCGGCGTCACGCTGTACGAGATGCTCACCGGACGTCGGCCCTTCGATTTCGTCTCTCCCGACGAACCGTTGCCATCGTTCGTGGCGCGATTGACGCGCGACCCGCTCGTTCCCGCCTCGGCGTTCGTCCCCGGACTTCCGCCCGCGATCGATGCGATTCTCGCGAAGGCCTTGGAACGCGACAAGAAGAAGCGCTACCGATCCGTGGCGAAGTTCCGCGAGGATCTCGTCGCCGAGTTCCCCGATCACGTGGGACGCCCGCTTCGTATCCGAGCGGGACGTGCGGAGGCGCTTTCCGTGGACGGAACGACGCAGCCTTCGCGCTTCGACCGGCCCGTCGCTCCGCTGACGCCGCCTCCGTTCGCCTGGTTCTCGTCGCGGGAGGTCGTCTTCGCCATCGCGGGGTTCGCTCTCGGTGCGATCGGGACGCTTCTCGTCGCGGGCTCCGCCGGAAAAGCGCTCGTCACGGGATTCGCCTGCGCCGCGGCGTCGGCGTCGGCGTCGATCGCCCAGCGTCGACGGGGGCGCTTCGAGGTCGCCCGTGCCGCGGCTCGACGGCTCGCCGCGCCGGGGCCGGTGGACATCGCGATCGCGGAGACGGCGGCGGGCGAGTCGATCCCGTATTTTTCCGGCCCCGCGCGTCGCATCGAAACGGCGAACACGGGGGACTCGGAACTCGGCGCTTGGCTCGTCGTGGAAAGCGCGGCGGAGGCGGGGATCCGTTTCGGACTTCGACCGGTGTCGCGTATCGGTCGCGACGAGCGTTTCGACGTACGCCCGACGGACCCGGAGATTTCTCGTCAGCACGCCGTCGTGACGTTCGACGGAACGGGATTCACCGTGCGCGATCTCGGCTCCGCCAACGGGACGTTCGTGAACGACGTTCGGATCGGCGGCGAAACCCGCTTGCGCCACGGCGATCGCGTGCGCGTCGGTCGTACCACGTTGCGATTCGATTTCCCCGCACGCGGCGGTTGACCATGCGCGTCCTCCTTCCGGTTCTCCTCTTCGTTCTCGGAGGGTGCGCGACGGGCCCGTGGCCGCGGGTCGAGAAGGTGGGAGCGCGCAGCGCCCTCATGGTCCCTTGGGTGGAACTCTCGGCGGGGAAGGAGGCGCGTCCCGTCGTGGTGATGGGCGTCGTCCACGTGGCGGAACCCGCGTTCTTCGCCGAAGTCCGCGACGCGACGCAGCGATGCGCGTTGGTGTTGGTCGAAGGCGTCGCGCCGAAGAGCTCGGCGTTCGAAGCGCCGCTCGCGCGCTACGAGCGTGCCTTGGAAGAACTCGCCGAAGCGCTCGGAGTCGTGGCGCAACATCGGGTCCTCGAACCGCGTTCATGGTGGCGAAACGCGGACATTTCCGAAGAAGAGTTCGCGCGCGACGTCGATATCGACGCGGTCACCATGGCGACACGGGCGGATACCGCGCTCCTCCGCGCCGAGGTGTCGATCGACGCGGCGCGCGCTCGATTCGTCCGCGGCCTCGTCGCCGCGGCGAGCGACGACGGCTTTCTGATCGAAACGCGGAACGCGGCCGCGTTGCGGGCCTTGCCCGTCGACGGCGTGGGGCGCGTCGGACTCGTTTACGGAGCCCATCACGTTCCCGACCTCGTCGCACGTCTCGAAGCCCGAGGGTATTCGGTCACGAATACGAAGTGGATTCCGGTCATGACCTATGCGGAATCGTCGTCGACGTTGCGCTGAACGCACGGCGAAAGACCGATTTTCGTCGGCAACGACCCCGTAAGAACCGAAGGGCGCCCACTATGGGGTGAAGGTCATGGTGCCCGTCATGCATACCGAATCCGCCCTCGACGTTCGTCGCGCCGCCACCCGCTCCGTGCGGACGCCCGGTGTTTGTGTCGTCCACCTCACCGGATTTCGCGGTGGTTCCGTGGATCGATTCAGCGGTGACCGCGTCGTCGTCGGCCGAGGACGGCGGGTCGACCTCCGGGTGGATCCGTCGTTGGATCGGTCGGTGTCCGCCCGGCATCTCGAACTGATGCGGCGCGGCGACGATCTGGTGCTGCGGGATTTGGGAAGCATGAACGGCACCTACGTCAACGGCCTGCGGGTCCACGAAGCGGTGGTGCGTGACGGCGACATCGTCATGCTCGGCGTCCACGGTCCGCGTTTCCGGGTCTATCGCGGGATCGATGCGACGCCGCCCCCCGGCGACGGCAAGCGCACGGCATGGATCGACCCTCTCGCCGAGACGGGAGCGTTCGAACTGCCGCGGCTACCGATCGGTCGTCCGGCGCTTCGCGAGGGATGGTGGTTCGCCCTCGTGGCCGCCGTGCTCGCGGGGGTGCTCGTTTGGTGGATGCTCGCCGCGTTCGGCTGAAGGGGCGTCGCAGGCCGTCGCGCCGTCGCAGCACGGCGCCACGTTGACTCCGCAACGGGCGCACTGACCGTGGCCGTGCACCCACACCGTTCCGGCCGTCGACCCGCACCAGGCGCAACGTTCCATGCGCGCATGGTAGCGTTGCCGGCATGAAGTTCCGCCCGCTCTTGATCGCCGTTTTCTTCGCGGTGACCGCGTGTTCGACGTCCGACCGCTCGATCGATCTCGCGCCTCCCGTCGCGGGGACCCCGCCGCCCGGGACGTCGGCCGCACGCTTCGGCGACGAGATCATGGTGTGCGGGAAACTCATCCACACGGGGGCGCCGGTGGTGCTCTGGACGGATCCGGGCGGCTACGACGCGTATCGCGTGACGCGGCGATTCGCTCCGAACGAAACGCGGCCGTCGAGTCCCGAGAAGGGAGCCGACACGCCGAATCGTTACGGCGTGCGCCCGATGGAGGCGCTCGACGAGGCGGAGAAGAAAGCGGTCGCGGAGCGCGGTTGGGATATTCCCGAACTCGCGAAGGTCGTCCGAGCGTTCGTGATGCACTACGACGTTTGCGGGACTTCGCGTCAGTGCTTCAAGATTCTCCAGGACGTCCGCGGATTGTCGGTGCACTTCATGCTCGACCTCGACGGGACGATCTACCAGACGCTCGATCTGAAGGAACGCGCGCGCCACTCCGGTCCCGGCAACGACTACACGATCGGGATCGAGATCGCGCACATCGGGGCCTACGCTCCCGACAATCCCAAGGAAGCGAAGGTCCTCGACGACTGGTACCGGAAGGACGATTCCGGACGCATGCGCGTCGTCGTCCCGAAGTGGCTCGGCGGCGACATGTCGCAGCGGACCCCGAACTTCGTCGCCCGTCCGGCGCGCGAAGACGCGGTGGTCGGTACGGTCCACGGTCGACGTCTGAAACAATACGACTTCACCGAGGCGCAGTATCGATCGTTGGCGCGACTCACCGCCGCCCTGTGCACCGTCTTCCCGGAGATGCAGCCGGAAGTCCCGCGCAACGCCGACGGATCCGTACGTTCCGACGCGTTGACGCCGAGCGAACTCGCCGCGTGGGGAGGGCTCGTGGCCCACTGGCACCTGACGTCGTCGAAGATCGATCCCGGTCCCGCGTTCGATTGGGATCGACTATTGACCGCCGTGAGGGCGCTCATGGCGCGCGGTCCCCGTTCGTGACGTGACGCCGCTGCTTCGCGTCCTCACTTGGAACATCCACAAGGGAATGAGTCCCTTGGGGACGTCCCTGCAGCTCGACGCGATGCGATCGGCGTTGCGAACGTCGCACGCGGACCTCGTGTTTCTTCAGGAAGTCGTCGGACGCCGTGAAGCGCATGCGCGACCCGACGGATGGCCCGATACGACGCAGTTCGAACATCTCGCGGACGGCGTTTGGTGCCATCACGCCTACGCGCGCAACGCGATCACGTCGAAAGGCCATCACGGCAACGCGCTGTTGTCGAAGCATCCGATCGCGGTGGCCGCGCACACGAATCTCTCCACGAACGCCCTCGAGCAACGGGGATTGCTTCACGCGATGATCGACATGGAGGACGGGCGTCGCCTCCACGCCCTCTGCGTCCACTTGGGTTTGACTCAGCGGGGCCGCGACGCGCAGGTCGCGATGCTCGCCGAGCACATCGCCCGTCGATGCGGCGTCCACGACCCGGTGATCCTCGCGGGCGATTTCAACGATTGGCGGGGCAAGGCGTCCGGACCGCTTCATCGGGAATGCGGCATGCTCGAGGCCCACGAGGCGTTTCACGGTTCCCGGGCTCGGACGTTTCCCGCGGCATGGCCCCTGCTCGGTACCGATCGGATCTACGTCCGAGGGCTCGATGTGGAGGCCGCCCACGTCCTGCGGGGCGGGCCGTACGCCTCGCTTTCGGACCATGCCCCCGTCCTCGCGACCCTAGCCCTCAGGCTCCCCGGTGCTAATTTCCGATCCGGTAAGCATCCATGAAAACCGCCGCCACCATCCGTGCCGAATTCCTCGCCTTCTTCGAGAAGCGGGGGCACAAGATCGTTCCGTCGTCGCCCGTCTTCCCGCACGACGACCCGACGCTGTTGTTCACCAACGCCGGGATGAACCAGTTCAAGGACGTATTCCTCGGAAACGGAACCCGTCCGTACGTGCGCGCCGCCGACACGCAGAAGTGCATCCGCGTCTCCGGCAAGCACAACGACCTCGAAGAGGTGGGACGCGACACGTACCACCACACCTTCTTCGAGATGCTCGGGAACTGGTCCTTCGGCGACTACTTCAAGCGCGACGCGATCAAGTGGGCGTGGGAACTCCTCACCGTGGAATGGGGACTCCCGAAGGACCGTCTGTGGGTCACGGTGTTCGGCGGTGACGCGAAGGACGGACTTCCGGCGGACGAAGAGTCCGAGCGCATCTGGATCGAAGAGTGCGGCCTTTCACCGGACCGGGTCCTGCGTTTCGGGCGTAAGGACAACTTCTGGGAGATGGGCGACACCGGCCCTTGCGGCCCGTGCACCGAAATCCACTTCGATCGCGGTCCGGAAGGCAGCAATCGGGCGGACGGCGCGATTCGCGCCACGGGAGTGAACGCGGGTAACGAACGATTCATGGAGATCTGGAACAACGTCTTCATGGAGTTCAACCGCAAGGCGGACGGCTCCCTCGAAAAGCTCCCCGCACAGCACGTCGATACCGGCATGGGCTTCGAGCGCATCGTCGGCGTCCTTCAGGGTAAGACGTCGAACTACGACACCGACGGGTTCACGCCGCTCTTCGCGAGCATCGGAGCGTTGACGGGCAAGACGTACGGCGGTCGCCTCGACAACGAAGACGACGTCGCGTTCCGCGTCATCGCCGATCACGTGCGCGCATTGTCCGCGGCCATCGCGGACGGCGCGGTTCCTGGCAACGAAGGGCGCGGCTACGTCCTGCGTCGCCTGCTGCGCCGCGCGGCGCGCTTCGGGACGCAGGTCCTCGGCATGCAGGACCCCTTCATCTTCAAGGTGGTTCCCGCCGTCGCCGACGCTCTCGGCGACGCGTTCCCGGAACTCAAGAGCCGCAAGGATCACGTCATGCACGTGATCGAGGCGGAAGAGAAGGCGTTCGCGGTCACGCTGTCGAAGGGCGTCGCGCTCTTCGAAGGCGTCGCCGCCAAGGTGGAAGCGGCGGGGTCGAAGACGATTCCCGGCGACGTCGCCTATCAGCTCTACGCGACCTACGGATTCCCGCGCGATCTCGTCGAACTCATGGCGCGTGATCGCGGTCTCGGAATCGACGAAGCGGGTTGGGCGCAGGCCGAAGAAGCCCACAAGAACGCGTCGCGCGGCGAAGGCGGCGGCAAGTGGCTCGTGGACCCGGACGCGCTCCGCGGACTTCCCGAAACGGCCACCCTGTATCACGATCACGGCGAAGGAGCCGTCGCGGCGACGGTCGCACCGCTCAAGTTGATCGACGGCACGCGACTCGTCTGCGACCGCACGCCGTTCTACGCGGAATCGGGTGGACAAGTCGGCGACACGGGCGTCATCGAGGCCGCCGGTTTCCGTTTCGACGTCGCCGACACCCAGAAGATGGGCAAGATCGTCATCCACGTCGGCAAGTTGGTGTCCGGTTCGCCGGAGGCGTTGCCGAAGTCGGCGCACGCGCGCGTCGACGCGACGCGTCGTCACGACACGATGGCGAATCACACGGGGACCCACCTTCTGCACTGGGCGTTGAAGCAGGTGCTCGGCGAGCACGCGGTTCAGCAGGGATCGCTCGTGGGTCCCGACAAGCTTCGTTTCGACTTCACGCACCCGCGTGCGGTGACTCTCGAGGATATCGAGAAGGTCGAAGCGCTCGTGAACGCGCGCATCGTCGACGACTCCGCGCTCGGAACGACCGTCGAGGATCTTTCGGCCGCGAAGTCGCGCGGCGTGACGGCGCTCTTCGGCGAGAAGTACGAAGAGAAGGTCCGCGTCGTTTCGATCGGCGACGGCTACTCGCAGGAACTCTGCGGCGGCACCCATTGCCGTGCGACGGGACAGATCGGCGCCTTCGCGATCGTGGCGGAATCCGCGGTCGCCGCGGGTGTCCGACGCATCGAAGCGGTGACGCGCGCCGCCGCTCTTCGCAGGTTGCAGGAACAGCGCCGCACTCTTCGACAGGTCGCCACGCTGCTCAAAGCCCCGGAACACGACGTCGCGAATCGCGTCGCCGCGTTGCAGGATCAATTGAAGGAAGCGAAGAAGGGCGGAGCGGCGGCGAAGGCCGCCGACGTCGCCGGTTCGGCGAAGGACCTGCTCGCGGGCGCCGCCGACGGCCCCGGATTCAAAGTGGTCGTGGCGCGCGTCGCCGTGCCCGCGGCGAGCCTTCCGGAACTCGCGGACGCCCTGCGTCATCAGAAATCCGGCGTCGCGGGCGTCCTGGTGACGGAAGACGGCGGCAAGGTCGCCGTTCTCGCGTTCGCGACGAAGGATCTCGTGGATGCCCGGAAGGTGCATGCCGGAGATCTCGTCAAAAAGGTATCGGCGGTCGTCGGCGGTGCCGGCGGTGGTCGGCCCGATCTCGCTCAGGCGGGTGGCAAGGACCCGTCGAAGATCGACGAGGCCCTTTCTTTGGCGCGATCCGTTTTGGGCGTCTGAGCGGAAAAAGTTTTTCAGGAAAAGCGTAACGGCGCGCGTACGGCTTCTATGTGAGTCCTTGCGGCATCCCTTGGGGATGCGCAGGGACTCGGATGAGCGGGAAACGGCGATCCGCACGCGTCACGTCCGGGACGTTGCGCGAACGGCTTCGGAGGTGGATGCGGAGCGGCGACGCCGTCGCCTCGCGGATCCTCTTCCGCGCGGCCCTCGTCGCGTGGAGGCGATCGCCGAAGGCGCGGTCGGCCGCGGGAGGTTAGTCTCCCGCCCATGAAGTCCGATCGTCGTGCGTTCATGACCCGTTGCGTCGCCGGAATGATGTCGATCCCCGTCGCCGAGGCGGCGGGGACGTTGGGAGTGTCGGAAGGGATCGCCGCCGAGGCCCCGTCGACGACGAACGAGGCGATCACGGCCGCGGATGTCGCTTCCGCCGAGAAGTTGATGCGGGTGTCTTACACCGACGCCGAGCGCGACATGCTCGTGAAGTCGCTCCCGGCGAGCATCGCGGTCACGACGGACCGAACGCTGCGGCCGCATCCCGACGACGTGATGCCGGCGCTCGTGTTTTCCGCGAGCCTCCCCGGACGGCACGACGTCGAGCCGATGAACCCGAAGCTCGTGATCGCCGAGGAGGCACCGCCGTTTCCGGAAAACGAGATCGACGTCCTCTATGCACCGATCATCCATCTGTCGCGTTGGATCCGTACCAAGAAGATCTCCAGCGAACGTTTGACGGGCTTGTGTCTCGCGCGCTTGCGGCAACTCGACCCGACGCTGAAAGCGGTGATCACGTTCATGGATGCGTCCGCGACGGCGGAAGCCAAGAAAGCCGATGCCGAGATCGCGCGCGGCATTTGGCGAGGATGGTTGCACGGCATCCCGTACGGCGCGAAAGACCTGCTCGATACCGCGGGAACACGGACGACGTTCGGTGCCGAGCCCTTCATGGATCGTGTTCCGTCGAAGGACGCGGTGGCCGTGACGCGACTTCGCAACGCCGGAGCGGTGCTCGTCGCGAAGATGTCGCTCGGCGCGCTCGCCTACGGCGACCAGTGGTTCGGTGGACGCACCCGCAATCCTTGGAATCCCTCTCAGGGATCGAGCGGGTCGAGCGCGGGATCGGCGGCCGCCGTCGCCGCGGGATGTCTACCCTTCGCGATCGGGAGCGAGACGCTCGGTTCCATCATTTCGCCCTCCATGCGCTGCGGCACCACGGGACTGCGGCCGACGTTCGGACGTGTCGCTCGTACCGGAGCGATGGCCCTCTGTTGGTCGCTCGACAAACTCGGACCGATCACGCGATGCGTCGAAGACACCGCGGTGGTGCTCGACGTTCTGAACGGTGCCGACGACGGAGATCCCTCCTCGGTCACGCGCGCCTTCCGCTACGACGGAACGGACGATCTCGAAGGCCGAAAGATCGGCGTCGTTCGCGCGTGGGGTTCCGAGCAGGCGTCGATGGCGAAAGGTATCGAGACGTTGAAGAACGCGGGCTGCGAGATCGTCGACCTCGAATGGCCCGCTTGGAACTGGGGCCACCTCGTGACGATCCTGAATGCGGAGGCCGCCGCCGCCTTCGAAGACCTCACATTGACCAATCGCGACGACATGCTCGCTTGGCAGGCCCCCGAAGCGTGGCCGAACTCGTTCCGGGAGGCGCGGTTCATCTCGGCGGTCGACCTCGTCGCCGCCGATCGATTCCGACGTCGGGTGATGGTGGAAACCGCCGCCCGGTTCAGCGAAGTGGAGGCGGTCTTGGCGCCGTCGATGTCGCCTCTCCTCACCATCACGAACTTCACCGGGCATCCGGCGCTCGTGCTTCGATCGTCGGTGCGGAGCGAGCGCGGCCGCACCGAGAGCGACGCGGCGCGCCGTGTTCCGTCCGGCATCACGGTGTGGGGACACCTCTTCGACGAGGGAAGTCTCGTTCGGATCGGTCGCGAACTCGAGGCGGGCTACGGCGTGCGCGGCGAGCGACCGTCGATCGACTGACGGTCGCCCCGCGGTCAGGGCAACGTCGCTTGACCGACCGTCGTCGTTTGCAGCGCGAACGCGGTGTCGACGTACGCCGAGATCCAGTAGATCGTCGCGCCACCCGTCACCGGCATGTTGGGAACTTCGCCGACCCAGTTCCCGTCCGCGTCCGTCGTCACGAAGAACGGGGGGAACGGCGTCGTCAGACAGAGATTGGTGATCGCGTCCGGGCAGAATCCCTGAGGATTCGCGGGGCAGTTCGGCGGAACGAACGAGAAGAGATTCAACACCGTCGTCGTCGGCGGGAATTCGCTGTTCACGAGCATCGCGGTCCCGTCGGCGGCGGTGCCGAAGGCGGTCTTCGGACCGGCGCCTCGCGCGGGCGGCCAGTTCTTCGCGAGGGCACGGATCGCATTGCCGTTGTGGTCGTAGACGATCGCTTCGCACCAGACGTCGCCGCCGCCCGTCGATTCGGGAGCGGTGTCCTCCTGAGCGGCGCTCGTGAAGCCGCCGTAGGTCGGCGCGTCGTCGCTGACGAAGTCCGTCATCAGACGCTCGACGACGAAGTTGCCCGGACGTTGGAGATCGGGCCTCACCGTGGTGCGCGCCACCGACCCCGCGTTCAGCGGCAACTGCATGATTCCGGGGCCGACGGTCGGCGACGGGGCCGGGGCGATCAACTGGGTCCCCGCGCCGTAGAGACGCAACGACGGCAACCACGGGGCCGTGGGCGCGCTGGTCGGGTCCGCCGTGAACGGGGCGTTGCAGGAACGCGTCGCAGTCACGGCATGCCTGAC
>CAIWVZ010000054.1 GCA_903916245.1 uncultured Planctomycetota bacterium
GCCGAGATGAAGCAACGCCTCGCGGCCGCGATCGCCGAACTCCCCGAACGAGAGCGGCGCGTCGTGGTTCTCTACTACGCCGAAGGCCTGCGCCTCAAGGAAATCGGCGCCGTCTTGGGCATCACCGAATCCCGCGTGTGCCAACTCCACGCCCGCGCGCTTCACCTGTTGAACCGCGCTCTCATCTCCGACGAAGCCGAAGCCGGATGACCCCCATGAAACCGACGCGCATCATCAAGAGCCACGCCGTCACCTCCGCCCATCCGAACACCCACGTCGGTCACTCCGCGGGCGCGATTCCCGCCGCGAAGCCGATCGTGCGGATCGTTCGCAACGGGAACCTCGTCGAGTCCCTCGAAATCACCTGTCCATGCGGAGAGACGATCATCGTCGACTGCATGTACGACGCCGCCACGGAGCTCGCCTCATGAATCCGCGATCCATCCTCGTCGCTTCGTTCATCGTCGGTCTCGCCGCCTGCGGATCGACTCCGACGCCCCCCGAGACCACCCGCGAACCCGTACGCGAGTCGTTCATGAAGGATGGTCCGTCGCTCGCTCTCGACGAATCGGCCCGGCAGTCCGACCCGAGCACGCTTCAGTTGCTCGCGGATCGGACGGACGAAGTCGAGCGCCTCCGCAAGCGTCTCTCGGAAACGGAAGCCGAGTCCGCCACCCGCATCGAGGAAACGAACAAGTTGCGCGAGGAACTCGCCGCGACAAAAAAAGACAAGGAACGCCTCGAGTCCCTTCTCGGTGCCGCCGCCGACAAGGAACGCGCCGCCCTCGAACGCAGTCTCGCCGCCGAGGCGGCCCGCCTGCGGATGGAACAGGAACTCTTGAAGGCGAAGCTCGGCGAGCTCGTCAAGGACCGCTGAAATGTCGCCTTGGAACATCGCCCTGCTCGTCCTCGTGGCGCTTGCGGGCTGCGCGTCGGACGGCGCGACGCCGCCGCCCGTCGCGATCGCCCAGTCCCACGTTCAGGCTCCCTCGGACGGCCGCGTCATCCGTCGCGTCGTCGTCCCTCCGTTCGAGGACGTGTCCGGGCTGCCCGCCGAGGCGGAAGGTCTGCGATCCGCGTTCATTCGGGCCTTGGCGCAACGACAAGCCTGCGAAGTCGTTCCCCTCGGCGCCCAACACCTGCGCGACGTGATGCCGACCGGCGTCATGCGCGAAGGCGTCGTGCCGCGGGATACGCTCATCGCGTTGGCACGACGCTACCGGGCGGACGGCGTGCTCTTCGCCACCGTCACGCACTGGAAGCCATACGAGCCCATGTCCCTCGGCCTCCGCGTCGATCTCGTGTCGGCGAGCACCGGCGAGGTGATCTGGAACGCCCACGGATTGTTCGACGCCGCCCGTCAGGACGTCCAACAGGACGTCCGCAATTGGCACGACACCGATCAAGCGAGTACGACGTCGCTCGAAGGATGGCGCGTGGCGCTCATCTCGCCGGCCCGCTTCGCGGCCTATGTCAGCGATCGAATCGTCGGGACCATGCCGAAGTGAGCGCGCGGTTTCGAACCGCCCCGTCTCCCGCGACGGGTCAAGCTCCGGCGGACGCGGAAGAGCCTCCCTGCATCAGGGTCGCAAGTTTCGCAACGAGATCCCTCGGCCGAATCGGCTTTTCGATGACGAGCTCCGCTCCGAGATCGCGATAGGCCGTCGTGCCGTGGACGAGGGTCTCGCTCCCGGTGAGCATCGCGATCCTCGGCTTGCGGATCCGCGCGTCGGCGCGAATGCGACGCAACGCGGCCACGCCGTCGACGTCGCGCATCGCCCCGTCGAGCAAAAGCAGATCGACGCGATGCGCCGCAAGCAGTTGCAGTGCCAATTCACCGTTGGCGGCTTCGAACACCACCGCACCCGCGCGCTCGATCGCGGTTTTCACCACCGCGCGTACCGCGTCCTCGTCGTCCGCCACGACGACCGTATACCCGCGCAGCACCGCGACGGGTAACACGGCACCGCCGCCGACGGCGGTCGGTATGACACGCGCGCCGGTCGGAACGGGCAAGGTGAACCAGAATTTGGCACCATGCCCCGGGTCGGAAACCACACCGACACGCCCGCGATGCGCGTCGACGAACCGCTTCACGATCGCGAGCCCGAGGCCGATCCCGCCTCCCTGCTTACGGGAATCGCCGACCTGGACGAACGGCTCGAAGACGACTTCCTCCGCCCCGGGCGGCAACCCGGGACCGGAATCCGTAACGGAGACACCGAGCGTTTCCCGGGACTCGTCGAACGTGACTTCGGCCCGCACGCGGGTTCCCGGAGGCGAGTAGGACACCGCGTTCGCCAACAGATTGACCATGACACGGGACAGTCGTTTCGGATCGACGGAGATCTCGGGAATGAACGCGGGTGTGACCACGTCCAAGACCACTTGGCGACTCGAAGCCTGCTCCTGAACGACGCCGACGGCGCGACGTAGGAGCGAAGCGAGATTCGACGCCTCGCGCGACAAGGCGACTTCCGAGGCGGGGCGTGCGAGTTGCGTCGCATCTTCGGCGACGTTCATGAGATGCGCCGCCGCGTCCTTGATCGACTGAAGCGCGAGCCGTTGGTCGGCGTCCGGTCGCGGCAGGCTCGATTCGAGATGCCCCACGCCCATCACGATCGCTTGCAAAGGCGTACGGAAATCGTGGGCGACCGTCGCGAAGAAGGTGTCTCGCAGACGTGCGGTTTCGAGCAGGTTCACGTGTTCGCGACGCAAAACTTCCGACTGATGGCGGTCGATGGCCAACGCCGCGAGGTGGGTGAACGTCTCGATGCGATCGAGTTCGAGCGGCGTCGGAAAGCGGGGCGCCGGGTAGTACATACCGAAGGTGCCGAGCACCTTCCCGTTGCGCGGAGAGAGGATCGGACTCGACCACGACGACCGAATGCCGTGCTGCGCCATGAAATCGGCGAACGCGGACCACCAAGGATCACCTTCGATCTCCGTCGTGAGAACTTGGACACCCGCGAACGCGGCGTGCCCGCAGGACGCGCATTGGTGTGCGGGTTTCAGGCGATCGATGGCGTCGACGAAGTCCCGAGGCAAGGACGGTTGCGCGACGGCGCGAAGCACGCCTTCTTTCTCGTCGAGCCGGAGGATCGAGCACCTCATTCCGCCCGGAGAGTGCTTTTGAGCGTAGCGGGCGATCTCGCCGAGGACCTCTTCGAGAGATTCACCCCGAATGATCGCTTCGACGATCGTCCGTTGCCCCTCGGCGAGGTCGATGATTTCGGACGGCTCGGGCAGGTATCGCAGGCCGATCGTTTCGTGATTGATACGGGTCAGCCGTGCCCGAAAGGTCGTTCCATCACCGCGAATACAGGTCGCTTCCGTCGACTCGCCGACCGGAAGGGCGCAAGGATCCGCGCCGGCGAAGTGTGTCGACACCTCGGTTCCCACGAATCCGTCGCGACGGAGCCCGAACATCGTCGCGGCCCGCGTGGACGTATTCGCGATCCGCCCTCCGCCGACATTGAAGATGGCGGGCTCGTCGAGTGGCATGACGATCGAGTGATGCATGGCAGGGGGCTCCTTGGCTGAGGAACTCCGAGTATAGGGGGCGAGCCGCTACGATTTCGAGGCGTTTTCAAGCTCCGTGAGGAAACCTCACGGCGTCGCGACAACGAACGCGGCGGACATGTCGCTCCAAATATCGTCCACGTCTTCGATTCCGACCGCCACGCGGATCAAGCCGTCGCGGATCCCCATCGCCGCCCGTTCGGGGGGCGGCACTCCTCGATGCGACGTGGTGACGGGGCGCACGGCGAGCGTTTCGACGCCACCGAGACTCGGTCCGTGGGTGACGAGCTTCAGCGCATCGAGCCAGGCGGCGGCCGCATCCCCTCCACCGCGATGTTCGAACGCGAGCAACGCGGCCCGCCCACCGAACAACCGACGTGCGGTGACCGCGTCGGGATGCGAGGGCAGCGCGACGTGATGAACGGCGGCGACATCTCGGTGCGACGACAACTCCAACGCCAGCTGAAGGGCGTTGTCGCACGCGCGTTCGACGCGCAGAGGCAGCGTTTTCATGCCGCGTTCGAGCAGCCACACGTTCAAGGCGTCCAACGACCCGCCGAGTCGACGCACGACGCCGCGGACCTTCTCCATCAAACGAGCACGGCCGACGACCACGCCCGCAGTCAGATCCGAATGCCCGTTCAAGAACTTGGTGGCACTATGGACGACGAGGTCGTATCCGAGACGGCACGGTTTCCATAGCACCGGCGGGACGAACGTCCCGTCGAGAATCGCCACGACTCCGCGCGTACGCGCGAAAGCGACGACCGTCTCGTGGTCCACGACGCGCAAAAGCGGATTGGTCATGGCTTCGACGTAGACGGCTTGAACGTCCGGCGTCCATGCATCGTCGAACGCGCCCGGTCGCATCGCGTCGACGAACGTGACCGATCGGCCCATTTCAACCAGATCCCGCGTCACGAAGGCCCATGTTCCCCCGTAGAGGTCACGCTGCATCAAGACTCGGCCGCCCGGGCCCGTCGCGGCGAGGAGCGCCGCCGAAACCGCCGCCATTCCGCTCGCGGTCACGTGGGCGTCGTCGGCGCCTTCGAGCGCTGCGAGGCGCGCGTGGACCGCGTCGTGATTCGGCAAGTTGCCGTAGCGGGGATAGAGCACCGTTTTGTCGTCGCCCGTTTCGGCGTGGCCGTAGACGACCGACTGAAAAATCGGAGGGATCGCCGCGCGACCGATCTTCGGTGAAGGCTCGCCGGCGTGAATCGCCGACGTCGCGGTGCCGTCACCCGAGGATTCGGAACACACGAGAAGTCGGACGGGTCCGCCCACGTCCCCGACCAACACCGCCGTCTGGCCGAAGCCGGAAGCGAGGCCGCGGGCTTCGGAAGCGGACATTCCGACCACCAACCGACTCGGCTCGGGCGCGAGCCGCCCTTCCGGATCGGACGACCATCCCGGATAGAAACGTCTACCCGCCGCCCGGAGCGCCGCATCGAGGCGCTCGAGCCGACCTTGATTCTCGGCCGCATCGAGCACGACCGACCCCGGATTGACGGCCGTCAACCACGCCCATCGGGTCGCACCTTCGCGCGACACATACGCGTCGAGGGCCTCGGAGTTGCACCCGATCTTCAACGTGATCGGCTCCGGCATCTCCACCACGTAGCGGGCGGCGACGTAGGCATGGCGCAGGGCGGAATCCATGGCACCATGCTAGCCTCCGGGCGGCGCGGAGTCCTCTCCCCATGCTTGCACCGTCGGTCCTGATCGTCGCCTTCGCGGGATTTTTGATTTTCGGCGTTTGGA
>CAIWVZ010000055.1 GCA_903916245.1 uncultured Planctomycetota bacterium
GGACGCGCTCGCGACCGCGGTCGCGAAGGGCGTTTCGGTCTTCTTCTCGTCGCACGTGCTCGAACAGGCGGAACGTCTCTGCAGTCGCATCGCGGTGATTTCCAAAGGGCGTCTACAGGCGCACGGAACGCTCGCCGATGTTCGGGCCGCCGCGGGGGTCGCCGAAGGCGCGTCGCTCGAAGAGGCGTTCGTGAAACTCGTCGGCAGGGATCGTCCCGCCTCGTCCGCCGGCGGGTTGGGATTCCTCGGGTGACCCCCGCCGGACGCACCTGGGCGCTCGTGCGCCTGCGGTGGAAACTGTCGCTGCGCAGCGGCCGCAAGGCGCTCGGCGTGCTGACGGTGGTGGTCGGCGCGTTGTTCTCGTTGGGGTTCGCCGTCGGATTGGGAGTGTTCGGCTACAAGAAGGTCGCGAGCGCGTTCCTGCACGGGAACGGCTTCGAAGACGTCTTCGCGACCATGCACGCCGCGTTCTTCTTGACGTGGACCTTCCAAGTCTTCGGCGCGATCATGATTGCGGCGAACGATCAGTTTCTCGATCTCTCGCGACTCCTGCACCTTCCGCTCCGCTCGCGCGAGATTTTCGCCGCCACGCAGCTCTCCGGTTTGCTCAACTGGGGGCAGCTCATCCTGATCGGTTTTCCGGTGGGTGTCGCACTCGCGCTTCCGGGAACCCCGGCGGACGTCGTGGTGCGGGTGACGGTCGCCGTGTTGTCTACGATCGCGGCGCGTGGATTCGCCACGGCGCTCGCATCGACGCTGCAGACGTATCTCGGTCGCAGGCGCCTTCGAGACGTGATGATCGTGGTGTCGGCGCTGTTCGCGTTGATCCCCGTACTTCTACGTCGCAAAGCCGACGACGAGTTCCGCAACGGCGGCGGCGAGATCGCGGCGTTCGCGACCTCGACGCCCCTGCCGTCGACGCCGTTCGCGAATCTCTACGCCGCGGCCGGACACGACGGCGGGGCGATGTGGCCGTCGATCGGGTGGGTCGCCTTTCTGATCATCGCGGGGCTGTGGCTGTCGGAGCGCGCGTTTGCGCGACTCCTCCGTTCCGTCGACGATCGCCAAGCGGGCGAACGGGTGCGGACGGACGGCGTCGGCGCCTCGCCGTTTCCGGCGGAGATCGCCGTCGTGGCGCAGGCGACGCGTCGATTGTGGTGGCGCGAGCCACGATTGCGGGCGATCCTCATTCAGAACACGCTCATTTTCGGACTGATGGGCATCTTCGGTTCCTCCGGCGAAGTGCGCCACGACGCGGTGCCCCCGGTGTGGCTCCCGATGGTGTTGCTCTTCGCCCACGGCACGTTCATGACGACGCAACTGTCGATCGACGGTCCGGGCATCGGACTCGGATTCGCGACGGGGATGTCGCGCTTCCGTTTCGTGGTGGGCCGTGCGTGGGGCATCCTCTCGGTCCTCGTGCCGTCTTCGTTGTTCGTCGTCGGTATTCCGATGGTGATGAGCGTGATCGGGCGCAACGACGTGCCGCTCGTCGACTACCTGCCGATCGTCGTCGCGGTCGTGCTCATGGAAACGGTCGGCACCGCCCTCGGCATGGTCGTGTCCGTGTTCCTGCCGTCGCCCGCGCTCGGATCCGCGAAACGTCGCGAGGTGTCGGCACGCGACGGATGCGGCCGTGCCGTGGTCTACATGCTCTTCGCCGTTCCCGCCGCCCTGTGCGCGTTGCCGTGCGTGCTGCTCGCGATCTTCCCGTGGATGCTCGCGCGGTTCCGGTTCGTCGACTTCGACGTCCCCCTTTGGTGGATGGCGTTCACGATTCCGGTCGCGATCGTCATCGCAGCGGTCGAATCGTGGGCGCTTTTGCGGGTGGCGGCCGTTCGACTCGA
>CAIWVZ010000056.1 GCA_903916245.1 uncultured Planctomycetota bacterium
TCACGTCGTTGCCCGTCGTCGAAATTCAGCAGGGCGACGTGACGGCGTACATCCCGACGAACGTCATCTCGATCACCGACGGCCAGATCTACCTCGAAACCGACTTGTTCAACTCCGGCATCCGCCCGGCCGTGAACGTCGGTCTCTCGGTGTCCCGCGTCGGTGGTGCGGCGCAGACGAAGGCCATGAAGAAGGTCGCCGGCAAGCTCCGCCTCGAAATGGCGCAGTTCCGCGAACTCGCGGCCTTCGCCCAGTTCGGCTCGGACCTCGACAAGGCGACCCTTGCGACGCTCCGTCGCGGCGAACGTCTCGTCGAACTCCTCAAGCAGCCGCAGTACAAGCCGATGGGCTTCGAGGAACAGGTCATGGTGATCTACGCGGGAACCAACCGGTTCCTCGACGAAATCGCCAAGGACAAGGTTTCCGTGTGGCAGGAGCAGTTCCTCTCCTACATGCGCGACGCGCGTCCGGAAGTGGGTGACGAGATCCGGAAGACCGGCAAGCTCGAAGCCGACTGCGAAGCGAAGTTGAAGGATGCGATCGCGTCGTTCAACAAGACGTTCAACGCGGCGGCCGGCGCCAAAGGCTGATCGGAGGCCGACGTGAAGGGTGTGCGCGAACTCAAGCGACGTCTCAAGGGCGTCCAAAACATCCGCAAGATCACGAAGGCGATCGAGCTCGTGGCGTCCACGAAGCTTCGTCGCCTTCAGGATCGCGCGGCCGCGACGCGTCCGTTCGCCAACCAACTCGCCGCCATCATGAAGCGCGTGGCGGGCGGTGCCGATCCGTCGGCGTCGCCGCTGCTTCGCGTCCACGACGAAGTGAAGGACGTCGCCGTCCTCGTCATCGCGGGCGACAAGGGCCTCTGCGGTTCCTACAACTCGAACGTCTTCCGCGCGGCGGTGCCGGTGATCCGGCAACTGGTCGCGGAAGGGAAGAAGCCCCACCTTTGGATCATGGGGCGCCGTGCGGGCGCGTACTTCGCCAAGGTGAAGGACGTGGACGTCGCGTGGGTGTACCCCGATCCGGTCGAGAAGATCGAATTCGCCGCCGTGAAGCGCCTCGCGAAGGACTTCATGGAAGGTTTCGTCGAAGGGCGATTCCAAGAGGTGCGCGTGGTCTACACCGCTCTCCGTACGGCGACCTCGTTCCGCCCGACCGTGCAGGGTGTTCTGCCCGTTCCGAAGCCCGAAGTGACGGACGACGCGGCTTCCGACTACATCCTCGAACCGGAAGCGCAGACGATTCTCGATCGCCTGCTTCCGCGCTTCGTCGAAATGCAATTGTTCGCGGCGATTCTGGAATCGCTGGCGGCGGAGTTCGGATCGCGTCGCATCGCGATGAAGAACGCCACCGACAATGCGGGCGACATGATCAGCTCGCTGTCCAAGGAATACAACAAGGCGCGCCAGTCGGGCATCACGGCCGAGCTCCTCGAGATCTCGGGCGGTGCCGAGGCGCTCCGTGAAGTCTGATACGCAAGGAGTCACGAACGTGAACGTCGGCAAACTCATCAAGGTGGTCGGACCCGTCGTCGACGTCCGGTTTGAACCGGGCAAGCTCCCTCCCATCTACAACGCGTTGAACGTGAAGGTCGACGCGAAGTCGAGCATCGTGGTCGAAGTCGCGCAGCATCTCGGGGACGACACCGTCCGCGGTATCGCGATGAAGTCGACCGACGGTCTCGTCCGCGGCATGGCCGTCGAAGACACCGGCGCGCCGATTTCGGTGCCGGTGGGTGAAGGCTGCCTCGGCCGCATCTTCAACGTCCTCGGCCACGCGATCGACACGACCGATCCGGTCAAGAGCGACGGTCTCCGCGCGATCCACCAAACCGCGCCGGCTTACGAGTTCCAAAAGCCCGCGACGGAAATCTTCGTGACGGGCATCAAGGTCATCGACCTCCTCGTTCCGTTCACGAAGGGCGGCAAGATCGGCCTCTTCGGCGGCGCGGGCGTCGGCAAGACCGTTCTGATTCAAGAACTCATCCGCGCCGTCGCGGCCGAGCACGGCGGCAAGTCGGCGTTCGCGGGCGTCGGCGAACGCACCCGTGAAGGCACCGACCTCTACGTCGAAATGAAGGAGTCGGGCGTCATCAAGAACACGATGCTCGTGTTCGGCCAGATGAACGAGCCGCCGGGTGCGCGTCTCCGCGTCGCGTTGACCGCGCTCACGATGTGCGAGTACTGGCGCGACAAGGGCCAGGACGTGCTCCTGTTCGTCGACAACATCTTCCGCTTCGTTCAGGCGGGATCGGAAGTGTCGGCGCTCCTCGGACGTATGCCTTCGGCCGTCGGTTACCAGCCCACCATGGCGTCGGAAATGGGCGCGTTGCAGGAACGCATCACGTCGACGACCAAGGGGTCCATCACGTCGATGCAGGCCATCTACGTGCCCGCCGACGACTACACCGACCCGGCGCCGGTCGCGACCTTCGCGCACTTGGACGCGACGATCGCCCTCGAGCGTTCGCTCGCCGAACTCGGCATCTTCCCGGCCGTCGACCCGTTGCGTTCGACGTCGCGCGCCCTCGATCCGCAGGTCGTCGGTGACGAGCACTACCGCGTCGCCCGCGAAGTTCAGCGCATTCTCCAGCGCTACCAGGAACTCCGCGACATCATCGCGATTCTCGGTCTCGAAGAACTCTCCGACGACGACAAGCGCATCGTGGCGCGTGCCCGCCGTCTGCAAAAGTTCCTCGCGCAGCCGTTCTTCGTCGCCGAACAGTTCACCGGTACGCCGGGCAAGTTCGTCAAGGTGGAAGACACCGTGCGCTCGTTCGCCGAAATCGTCGACGGCAAGCACGACGATCTCCCCGAAGACGCCTTCTACATGCTCGGTTCGATCGAAGAAGTGATCGCGAAGGCGGAGAAGATCCGCGCGTCGAACTGAGGTCGCCATGCCGCTCACCCTCAAGGTCCTCACCCCGGAAAAGACCCTCTTCGAGGCGTCGGTGTCCACCGTCGTGGCGCCCGCCACGAAGGGGCTCATGGGGATCCTGGTCGGCCACGCGCCGCTCGTCACGACCCTCGATACCGGCGAACTGTCGGCGAAGCTCGTCGACGGCGCGGAGGTCGCCTTCATGGTGAGCGGCGGCTTCCTCGAAGTCGCGGGTGACGTGGTCACCGTGCTCGCCGATACGGGTGAAGCCGCGGACGCGATCGACGAGAAGCGCGCCCGTGAATCCGAGAAGCGCGCCCGCGAACGTTTGTATTCGATGCGTCGCGACGCGCAGGTAGATCTCGCCCGCGCCGAGGCCGCGTTGGCCCGCGCCGCGGCCCGACTGCGGATCGCAGGTCGCTACAAGATGCGCGCAACGCGCTCCTGAACATCACCATGAAGAAGCGGACCCATACGTGCGGCGGGCTCCGTGGGGGAGACGCCGGTTCGGTGGTCGTCCTCAACGGTTGGGTCGCGTCCACGCGCGACCACGGCGGCGTTTCGTTCATCGA
>CAIWVZ010000057.1 GCA_903916245.1 uncultured Planctomycetota bacterium
ACAACCTTTCGAACTACCGCAGCTATCCCAGGATCGTCGGGGAGACGGGCGGCAAGGACTTCGTCTTCGCTCACCCGTCCGCCGACGTCCGCGCGCTTTCGGTGGCGCTCGTGCGCGGAGCCTTCGAATACCAAGGGCAGAAGTGTTCGGCGGCGAGTCGCGCCTTCATCCCGGCGTCTCTGTGGCCGAAGGTGCGCGAAGAAGTCGCGGCAATGATGTCCGAGATGAAGATGGGGGGCACCGAAGACTTCTCCAACTTCGTCAACGCCGTGATCGACGAGAAGTCGTTCCGCCGCATCAAGGGCTACATCGACGCCGCGCGCGCGTCGAACGACTGCGAAGTGATCCTCGGTGGTCGATGCGACGATTCGAAGGGTTGGTTCGTCGAGCCGACCGTGCTCCTCGCCACGTCGCCGAAGTACTGCACCATGTGCGAAGAGATCTTCGGCCCGGTGCTTTCCGTCTACGTCTACGAAGATGCGAAGATCGCCGAAACGCTGAAGGCGTGCGACGAGAGCGCGCCGTACGCATTGACCGGCGCGATCTTCGCCCAAGATCGCACCGCGTTGGTCGCGATGGCGAAGGCGTTGCGTCACACCGCCGGCAACTTCTACATCAACGACAAGCCGACCGGCGCCGTCGTCGGCCAGCAGCCCTTCGGTGGTGCCCGCGCCTCCGGCACGAACGACAAAGCCGGAAGCAAACTCAACCTTCTTCGCTGGGTGTCGCCCCGCACGATGAAGGAAACGTTCGTTCCGCCGAAGGACTGGCGCTACCCCTTCCTCGGGTGATCGCTTGACACGTCCACTCATCGGGATCGCCGCCGACGTCGACGCCGACCGCGTCTCGCTACGCCGCAACTACGAAGCGGTGATCCGCGCGGCGGGAGGGGTCCCGGTGTTGCTCGCCCCTCCGCGCGGCGCTTCCGGTGAAGGGCGTGATCGTGGGCGCCCGACGCCCATCGCTCGCGCAGCGGCGACGGAGTGGCTCGCGCGCGTCGACGGACTTTTGCTCACCGGCGGCGACGATCCGATCATGGAAGCCTTCGGCGTCGCGACCCATCCGAAGGCGACTCCGGTTCATGAAGATCGCCAAGCCAACGAAGTGGCGCTTCTCGACGCCCTCGAAGAGTTTCCGCATCTTCCCGTGTTCGGCATCTGCCTCGGCATGCAGATGATGACGCTTCATGCGGGCGGGGTGATGGATCAACACCTGCCCGACGCGTTTCCGACGGCCGCCGATCATCACGGCAACAAGCCGCACGCGGTCGACGGAACGCTGGGTTCCGGCGTCGTCACCTCCCACCATCGACAAGCGATGACCGACGCGGGACGCCTGACCATCGTCGGGCGGTCACCCGACGGATTGATCGAAGCCGTCGCCGATCCTTCGCACGCCTTCCGCCTCGGCGTTCAGTGGCATCCCGAGCGGACTCCGTCCGGACCGCTTGGCCTCGATCTCGTCGAGCGCTTCATCGCCGCCTGTCGCAACGTTCGCTGATCCGCTTCCACGGCGCTCGCGCTACTCGACGTCCCAACCGCTGTAGATCGATTCCGTCTTCGTGCAAAGGGCGTCGATCTTCGCGGAGTTGGCGAACAGCTCGGCCAAGTCGCCCAGTCGTTGCTTCTTCTTCAACAAGAGCGCGAAGTAGGGTTGGCCTTTATCGTCTTTGCGCGCTTCGATCGGACCGAGTTCGAAGCCCAGCCCTTTCGAGGCTTCGAGGGCTGCTTGGAGCGGCGTCTTCGTACGCGCGACGATCCGAAACCGGATGGTCTTCGTCGACGAAACGAGATGCCCCGCGCGGCGTGCATCCGCGAGCGCGCGGAGGTCGGCGGCTTCGCGTCCGGCGGCCTGATGTTCGTCGAAGGCGGTTTGGATGTCGGCCGCCGTCGGAGCGGCAGTTCCACCGACGAGCTTCTTCGCGACGACGGGGTGAGCCGCCCCGAGGTAATCGAAGTGGTCCGCTCCCTTCACGGAGATGAACTTGATTGCGGGGTTCTTCGATGCGGATTGAAGCGCTTTGAA
>CAIWVZ010000058.1 GCA_903916245.1 uncultured Planctomycetota bacterium
CGGCTGACCGATCACCGTCAGGTTGTACATGCAGGTCGTGGTGACCGGCTGGTAGTCGGCCTGTTCGGCGCCGTCGATTTCGATGGCGTTGTCACCGACGCCGGATCCCTGAGCTGCACCCACGGAGTAGCCTTGCACGATGAACCCGTGTTGGATCTTTCCGCGGTAACCCTGATCGATATCGAGCGAGTCGTCTCCGATATTCCAGATCGAGAAATGCTTGAGGTTGACCGTGCCACCCCAGATCTCGATACCGTCGTCGACGTTGTTCATGATCTCGATGTGATTGATTTCGGTCGCGCGACCGATGCCACCGAGCGAGAGCCCGTTGAGCTCGTTGTTGAGCCCGACTACCTTGCCGCCATAGCGGAAGGAGACGTAGGAGAGGCTGCCCGAATCGTCGTCATCATTGCCACCGCCGTAGAGGACCTTCGTGTCACCCGGGAAACCCGCGACGAGACCTTCCATCGGCGCGACGTTGGCGGCATTGGGGGCGGGGGTATTGGCGGTGATGACGTTTTCC
Organism: uncultured Planctomycetota bacterium; assembly: GCA_903916245.1. Lineage (GTDB taxonomy): Bacteria > Planctomycetota > CAIWVZ01 > CAIWVZ01. The sequence goes on from CAIWVZ010000058.1 coordinate 524, forward strand.
GAGATGTAGGCGCCGCCCATGATCGTGAGGTTGCCCCACTCGTTCGCGGCCGCGCGCCAGGTCCCCGTCTTGGGGTTACCTCCGGCCCACGTCGCGACATCGGCCTGCGACGTGAAGATGATCGGGTTCTTTTCGGTTCCCTGCGCGAAGATTTGCGCACCCTTGCACACGGCGAGAGATCCGCCGAGGTTCGTGGTGCTCGCGATCACCGTGCCCGCCTGAATGGTCAGCGTGGCACCGGGAAGGACGTAAATCTGGTTTTCGAGCTTATAGACGTTGTTCGCCGTCCAGGTCGTCGACGTGGAGATGTCCGACGAGACCGGGACCACGGACTGACCGACGGCCGCGGCTGCGATGCCGAAGCTCAACATGACGGCTTGAAGTACTGCGTTTCTCACTGGCATGCCTCTCTGTACGCGGTGCAGTCCCCGTGTCGCGTCCGCTTCGTTCGCGGGCCGATCCCGCGATTCGTCGCGCACCGACGCGCACGTCGGGTCTTTCACCGCACGTAGGCTAGGACCGCCATGTAAAGAGCCGGAGAAGATGCGTTCGGGGTTCGCAAAAGCGCACCGCATCCCCGCGCGAGGATTTACGCGATCTTCATGGACACGCCGTTCGATCCGTGTCGACTCATGAACGACGCACGATCACGGACTTCGAAGATCGAGCCGGTATCGCGAGTTTCATGGAGAGTTTCGACTGCCCGTCGGTTCGCGCGACGACCCAAGGTCCGTCGTCGACACTCACGCGGATCTCGCCCGAAAGTCCCGCATAAACGAGCGGAATCTCGACGTCCGATTCCGTCGCTGCGTCGAGGGGATTGAAGAACATCGCGAGCGCGACGTCGTCTCCCCGCGGATCGACGTGGACCCATCCGTCCACCGACCGCCCGTCCGCTCGCCGGATCGGAACGATGTCGGACTCGAGGATGCGTCGGTGCTTCTTGAACCACGCGACTTCCGCGCCGACCATCGTGCGTACCGCATCGCCGTCCCAAAGTCGCGGCCCCCGCCAGCAGGCCTGAACGCCCGCACCGAGAAGATTGCGCAAACGACGACGGTAGTGATCGATGTGCTCGCTCAAGGGTTCGATCGTCGCCGCGGGGCCACCACCGTGGTACTCCATCAACGGAACGAACATCCATCCCATCGTCGGGGCTTTCGTCCTTACCCCGTCGACGATGTTTTGCCGCTCGATGATCTCCTGACGCTCGCGAGGGAGAGACCAGTTGGTCTCGCGATATCCCATCCCGGTCTTCGACGCACCGTGCATGAAATACCAGTCGGGAACGTTCAGGTAGATCCCCTCCCCCCGACACCACCGATAGAACTCCGTGATCGCGCGCCGCTGCATCCAATAGCTGTCGCCGTGCCCGCGATGCCCGGGATGGGTCGTCGACCCGCAGAGGTCGCCGGGGTACGAACCGTCATGTTCGAGCACCGAGAGACCCGCCGTCGCGTAAAACGCCTTCAGGTCGTCGATGTAGGACTTTCCCCACGCGCTCCCGAGACACGGACTCGC
>CAIWVZ010000059.1 GCA_903916245.1 uncultured Planctomycetota bacterium
AGGCGGTGCAGCGTGCGCGCCAGCCGCATCGTTTGCAGAGCACTTGCGTCGAAAATCCCCGACGATTGAGGAAGAGGAGCACCTGACGGCCCTCTTCGAGCGTCTTGCGTGCCCGGTGATAGAGCGCGGTCGAGAAAAGCCCACCCTTGCCGACGGGCTTTTCGTTGCGCATGTCGATCACGCGGACGGTCGGGAGCGCGGCGCCGGTCGCGCGTACGGTGAGCCGCAGTCGTCGGGCGCGACCGTCGCGCACCATCGCTTCGGCCTCCAAACTCGGGGTCGCCGACCCCAAAACCAACGCGGCTCCTTCGATGTCCGCGCGCATCTTCGCGACGTCGCGAGCGACGTAGCGGGGGTGATTCTGTTGTTTGAACGTGCCTTCGTGCTCTTCGTCGAGCACGATCAGGCCCACGTCGGGCAGCGGAGCGAAGAGCGCCGAGCGCGGGCCGAGCGCGACGCGCACTTCGCCGGTGCGCAGCGTCTCCCACTGACGGGCGCGGGCTCCGTCGGCTTGGTTCGAATGCAGGACGGCGACCCGCCCGAGACGCGCGCGGAAGCGTTCGACGGTTTGCGGCGTCAACGCGATTTCCGGAACGAGCATGATGACCGTGCGACCGAGAGCCAACGTGCGCTCGGCGGCGGCAACGTACACCTCGGTCTTTCCGGATCCCGTAATGCCGTCGAGGACGAACGTCGCCGAGCGTCGTGCCGCGGCTTCGACGACGATCGCGTCGACGGCGGCCGCTTGTTCGGGCGTGGGGACGGGGGCTTCGGTGCGCGGTCCGACGGGTTCGTCGTCGTGGCGATCTTCCACGACGAGCATTCCGGCTTTCGCCAAGGTTTCGACGGGAGAGGGCCCGGAATCGGCGACGGCCAAGAGTTCCGAAAGTGGAACGAACGGTTCGGGGTGCGCGAGAAGCGCGCTCAGGATGCGCCGCTGCTTCTCTTTCGACGGCTTCCCTTCCAACGATCGGAGGAATGCGTGCATCGCGTCGGTGTCGGCATGGCGTCGTACGAAGCGTCGCGTCGGTGATTTTTGTCCCGCGCGGACGGGGGCCGGAACGACGGTTTGGAAACTCTCGCCGGGGGCGGCGCCGTAGCGACGGGCGAGGCGGGTGCCGAGTTCGAGCGTGACCGACGTGAGGATGGGGGGGCCGTCGTCGTATTCCGCGATCGGGCGGAAGGGGCCTTCTTGCGCGGGTGCCGTCCGGATGCCGAGCACGAAGCCTTCGACCACGCGCGGACCGAGCGGTACCTTGACCCGGGTACCCGGTTCGAGCGTCACGCCGTCCGCGATCGCATAGGAGAGCGGAGTCGCGATGGGGGCGGCGACCGCGACGTCCGCGACGCGGACCGGAGCACCCGCCGGGTCTTCGAACAGCGAACCCTGAGGCGCATGCTCCTTCATCGTGGTGAAAGTCTAGGGCGACGGGGGGACGCGGATCAGGCTTCGGGACGCTCGGCGAACCGCGTCTTCTCCCCGCATCGGCACGGAGCCGCGGCACACCGCGGGCAACCCTTCATGTAACGGCGACAGGCTTCGGTCATGTCGATGTCGGCGATCGAGGCGAGCGTGCAGAGCCACGCGAAGACGTCCGAGAACTCCTCTTCGAGGTTCTTTCTGTCGGGCGTTCCCTTCTTCAGGGCACGAGCGAGTTCTCCGACTTCTTCCGTGAACCACATGAACGTCCCGCCGAGGCCTCGCGTGCGGTCCTTTTCGCCGTACGTCGCTTCGATCATCCGCTGGAATTCTCGAACGCTGAAATCTCCGTCGCTCATGAACGATCTCCGGGGGACGTGCGGCGGACGACGACGAGCGTCGCGTCCGCGGAATGTTCGAAAGACCCGATCGCGTCGATGACGCGTGCGGCGACGTCGTCGTCCGCCTGCGTACGGACCGCCGCTCGCGCGATGCCCGCTTCACCGACCGTCGCGCCCGCCACGGTCGCCGCGGCCAATCCTTCGCTCGCGAGGAGACAGACCTCGTCCGGGTCGAGAAAGAACGACGCTTCTTCGAGCGAACGGTCGAAAACGGGTCCCGCCTCGAACCCGAGCGCGATGCCTTCGGACTGGAGGCGTCGTGCCGATCCGGTCGGCTTGACGCGAAGCGCCGCGACGCGGTGACCCGCCGAGGCGTAGAGACAGGATCCGCTCGAGGGCTCGACGAGGATGACCGCCGCGGTCACGAACGTGCCGCCCGGGAGTTCGGGGGCGAGGAGCGCGTTCAGATCCTTGAGGAAACGGCGCGGCGAGACGACGTCCGGCGCAAGCGCCTTCGCGTACGCGCGTGCCGACGCGAGAAGCAGCGCCGCGGCGGTGCCGTCGCCGGATGCGCCGAGCAGGCACACCAACGCGCGGCCTTCGCGCGTCGTGTGCGCGCCGACGAGGGTGCCGCCGAGCGCGCCCGCGGTGCGGTGCGCCGCGTGGACCGAAAGTCCCTCGGGCATCGGGAACGAAGTCGGGCGTTGACGTTCGAAGAGCGCCGCGGCGGCGCGGACGTCGCGTCCGGCGTCGATCAGGTCTTTTCGCAGCCGTTCGCCGCGCTTCAAGTTGGTCCACATGGACCGGATCGCCGTCGAAAGTGCGACGACGTCGGAGGAGCCGGACGAGGTGCCGCGCGGTTGGCCCCCACGCGCGAGGGCATCGACGTCCGCGAGCAACGCGGTGACCGGTGCGGCTGCCGCACGCGCCGCGATCCACGCGACCGCGGCGACCACGACGCATCCGATACGGGCGACCGCCGGAGACGCGGTGGCGAACGTCGCGGCGAGCAGAATCGCGAGCGCGATCGAAACCGGAGCGGCGAAGGCCGTCGCCAACCCGCCGCGCGGACCTTTCGACTTGCGGATCGCCGTGAGATTTTCTGCGGTGTCGTCGACGGGTTTCCCGGGGCGCGCGTTCGGACGAGAGGTCTTGCTCACGGCAGGAAGCCTCCGGCGACGATGCCGAGACCGCAGGCCGCAATTCCGGCCAACGCATCGTCCATCACGATCCCATGGCCGCCGGGGAGTTCCTGCGAGGTGCGGATGAACCACGGCTTCGCGATGTCGAAAACACGGAACAGCACGAAGGCGAGGAGGACGTCGACGGGACGAGGCGTTTCCGGTCGCCAAAGGGCGAGCCACATGCCGCACGCTTCGTCGAGCGTGAACCACGACGGGTCTTCTTGGCCGACCCGATCACCGAACAATTTTCGGGCCGCGACGACGGAAAGGACGTACGCCGCGACGCCGAAGCCGAGCATCGGAAGTCCGCGGGCGGCGTACATGCCCGGAACGAAGGCGATCGACGCGGCGACCGCGGATGCGAAGGTGCCGGGCGCTCGCGGAATCGCGCCGCATCCGAAAAACGTCGCCGCGAGTCGCCACACGGAGGTTCAGGACTCCTGCGCGCGAACGAGCGACGTCGCGCGGAAGGCGTACCAGACGCCGGACGCGATCGTCGCGACGAGAGTCGCCCAAGCGAGCACGTGGTCGAATGCGAGGGGGACGGCGACGCCGAGGAGCGTGCCGTCGGCGAGGCGACCGAGCAGAACCCCCGCGGTGACGCACTGGACGATCATCTTGATCTTGCCGGGGGCCTTCGCACTGAAGTCGACGCCGCGAGATTCGATCCAAGCCCTCAGATCGTTGACGATGAACTCGCGTCCGAGGATCGCGACCGCCATCCAAGGGGCGAGCGGCGAGGGGGATCCGGGGACTCCGAGCAGCAGGATGAACGTGCCGCAGACCGTGATCTTGTCGACGAACGGATCCAAAATGCGACCGATCGCCGTGACCATGCCGAAGCGGCGCGCACACCAGCCGTCGAGCCAGTCGGAGACCGCGATGGCGACGAAAAGCCACAGCGACGCCACGGCGAGCGGCTTCCTCGAAGGATCGTCCGGGCCGGGCATGATCGACAGGAGAACGAAGAGGACGATGCTCGCGAGTAGGCGCGCCAACGTGATCCGGTTGGGAAGGTTGTCCCATGCCGGTCGTCCGAAGGGTCGGACTCCGTCAGGCACGCGTTCCCGCGAGGTCGTAGCCTCGCGCCTCGGTGATGCGGATCGTCGCTTTCTCACCGGCTTTGAGGGCTTCGTCGTCGACGAGGACGTTCGCGTCGATTTCCGGTGCGTCGAGCCACGAGCGGCAGCGAGCCGGTCGCGGACCTTCCTTGGCCGCATCGACCAACACGTCGATCGTCGAGCCGACGCGCGCCGCGGCCGCGTCGAAGGCGAGACGTTGTTGCAGCGCCATGAGGCGATGCCAACGCTCGTCCTTCACCTCTTCGGGGACTTGACCGTCGAGGTCGGCGGCCGCGCTTCCCGGTTCGCGCGAATAGCGGAACGCGCCGAGGCGGTCGAATTTTGCCCACGCGAGGAACTGGAGCAACGTCTCGAAGTCGGCTTCGGTTTCGCCCGGGAACCCGACGATGACCGTGGTGCGGATCGCGAATCGCGGGTGCGCGCGACGCAGGCGTTCGACCAGTTTTTCGAGGACCGCACGGCCGTGCCCGCGCTTCATGCGCGCGAGGACGTTGTCCGCCGCGTGTTGGATGGGGACGTCGAGCCACGGCAGGACGCGCTTGCCGGACGCGAGCACGTCGATCAGTCCGTCGGTGACTTCGGTCGGGTACGCGTAGAGAAGGCGGATCCAGTCGAGACCTTCGACGTCGTCGAGGCGACGCAGGAGTTGCGGGAGGCGCAATTCGCCGTAGAGGTCCGAACCGTAGACCGTGGAGTCCTGGGCGACGACGTTCAGTTCCCGGACGCCGCGGCCCGCCAACGTGCGGGCACGCTCGACGAGGTCTTCGGTCGGGAACGAGCGCATGGCTCCGCGGATCGACGGAATGACGCAAAACGCGCAGGTGTGGTCGCAGCCTTCCGAAATCTTGAGGTAGGCGTAGTGGCGCGGCGTGAGTGCGGCATCCACGCGACGACGTTCGGCACCGAATTCGGGCGCCGCGTGCCCACCGACCAAGTCTTCGACGATGCGATCGATCCGGTGGTAATCCCCGAAGCCGACCAAGGCGTCGACGCCGGGTGCCTCCTTCTCGAGGAGCTCCCGGTAGTTGCCCACCATGCACCCCGCGACCAACACCCGCTTGACGCCGGTGCCGGATTTCAACGCCACGGCGCCGCGGATGGCGTCGAGGGACTCCTTGCGCGAGGCGTCGAGGAAGCCGCAGGTGTTGACGATGACGACGTCCGATTCCTTCGGGTTCGCCACGACGCGGAAGTCGTTCGACAGGAGCGTACCGACGAGCCCCTCGCTGTCGACGAGGTTCTTGGGGCATCCGAGGGAGACGAGGGAAACGATGCGTCGGGTCTTCACGGGGCGACCGCCTTTGGGGCAGGGAGGACGTTAGCCCATCGGCACCGTTTGTCGAAGGGGCCGACGACGCGGAAATCCTCCGCGTCCGTGCTTTCCGGGGCGCCCGGGGAGGCGGCGTCCGGGGCGACGGGACCCCGGACGGCACGAACGGAAATCAGGCTTCCGCCGAGGCTTCGCCGCCCGCGTCGCCCAAGGTGAGCACGCGGCGCTTGCCCGACGGTTCGAGCGGTCCGAGGAAACCGTCGGCAGCGAGGCGTTCGATGATGTTGCACGCCGTCGTGAAGCTCACGCCGAGTTCGGCTTGGAAAAGACCGGTGGACGCGTAGCCCGCCTGTTCCGCGAGTTCGAGAGCGCGACCGAGGTAGGCCGCATCCGGCTCGAATCCGAAGTCGAGTTGGCCGCCGACGGGCTCCTCTTCGTAATCCGCGTCATCGAGGTCCTCGAAGGCGTCCGCCGAGGCCTCGGTCGGCGCCGATGCGGTCTCGACGATCGCGGCGGGAGTTTCCGGGGTCGAAGCCGTCGGGGATTCCCACGTCGCCGCCATGGCCGTCGCCGTGTCGAAGCCGACATCTTCCGACGGAGCCGCAACGGTCTCGGGCGACGCCACGTCGACCGTTTCCGGTGGGACGTCGACCGTGGCCGACGTCTCCGAGGCGGTCACGGGGGGCTCCACGACGGCGTCGGGACGCGTCTGCGCCGCGACGGCGTCGTCGGCCTCGGCCGACTTCGGCTTGCGGCGACGCGCCGGACCGTCGTGCCACGACGCCCAGTCCTGTTCGATACGACGTCGGACGCGGCGAACCGGTTCGGAGGGCACCGGGGCTTCGCCGAACAATGATTCGATCATCGGCGTCGCTTCGACGACACCCGACGTCGGCGTCGATTCCTCGACGACGTCGGCCGCCGGTGTCGGTTGCACCATTTCCGCTTCGAGCGCCGCGAACTCGTCGAACGCGGCCGCGGCGGTGGTTTCGATCGGTGCTTCGACCACCGTCACGGGTGCCGCGTCGATCGGGGTCGACGTCTCGGAGACGTCGATCGACATCTCGAAGGTCGCGGGGGTGTCCTCGACTCCCATCGGCTCGGCCATGGTCGTCGCGGTGGCTTCGGCGATCGCCACGTCGATCTCGGAGGTGAAGGCGTCGGCTTCGGCGAGGATGGGGCCCGCGTCCGACATCGGATCGGCATCCGTCGCCGTCTCGGCCAACGCGGCGCTTTCCGTCACGCCTTCGCTGCCGTCGGCGATCGCTTCCACGTCGGAGGGCGTCAGTGCCGTCGCCTCGTCCATCGGGTCGTCGATGCGGAGATCGGAGTCGTCGTCCACGTCGATTTCGCCGACGTCGGTGCGGGGCGGTTGCGGCAGATGCCACACGCTCTCTTCGCGTCGACCGGGATCGACCTCGGTCGACGTGGCGGCGTCGACCCCCTTCATCTCTTCGATGACGACGTGCGTCGATTCGGTCGCGGGTGCGGGCGTTTCGAGGTCGTACGTCATTCCGAGGCGCGTCGGCGTCCCGGAGTCGTCGTCGTCTTGCGTCGCGAACATGTCGACGTCGGCGCCGGTGGACGGCGTGGTCGGCAGCGGTTGCGGCACGATCGCCGGCGGCGCTTCTTCGGAAACGTCGGCGAAGAGTCCATCTTCGGGAGATTTCGTCGGGGTCGCTTCGACGACGGGAGCCGTCGTCGCGACCGCCGTTGCGGCGGGTTTCGCCGAGGGGGCCGTGCGGCCGCCGTTCAGAGCTGTCAGGGCATCCGTGGTGCGCGGCGGCGGCATCAAGGCCATGCGCAACGCCAAAAGGAGTCCCGCGAAGGCACCGATCGCCCAGAGCGCGACGGACGCCCACGAGGGGAGGGCCGACGTGAACGTCGCAAATAGCACTCCGTAGGAGCCGCCGAAGCGGCTTCCGACCGTGCTCGGTCCCGACAAGGCGCCGAGGAACGCCACGAGGGGAAGGACGATCACCGCCACCATGAGCGTCTTGCGCAACGGTGCGCGCAGGCGTCCCGAGACGTACCAACGTCCCGCGACGATCGCGGCGCACAGGAAGAGGACGACCGACGGCACGGTTCCGATGTGCGTCGCCGGTGCCCAAACACCATGGCCGCGCACGAGGGGAAGCACCGCCATGGTCGCGCCGGCGACCGCGAGGAACCACGCGAAGAGGGCGGGCGAGAGGAGAGTCGCCCGTCGAGCGCCTTGCATCGAAGCACCGTTCATCGTCGTCTCCATGCGTTGGGTCACATTTCGGCGGAGGCCGACGCGTCGCCGCGACCCGCCTTGCGCTTGTTCCAGTCGTCCCGCGTGATGAGGATGTCGCGCGGCTTCGAACCGTTCGGCGGACCGACGATGCCGGCGTCGGTCAGAGAATCCATGAGGCGGCCCGCACGGGCGTAGCCGAGTCCGAGTTGGCGTTGCAACCACGACGTCGACGCCTGGCCCGTGTCGAGCACGAGTTCCACGGCTTCGTCGAACTTCTCGTCCTGGTCGGAGGTATCGCCGCCGTGGGCGGTCGATTCACCCGCTCCCACCGCGATGAGGGTCGGTGCATAGAGGCCCGACGCCTTCTCCTTGAGGTAGGTCACGACGCGCGCGACCTCTTCGTCGGAGCAGAACGGGCCCTGCACGCGCAAAGGGTCGTCGCGATCCGACGACAGGTAGAGCATGTCGCCCTTGTCGAGGAGGCGTTCGGCGCCCATGCGATCGATGATCGTGCGCGAGTCGACCGAGGAACGGACTTGGAACGCCACGCGCGAGGGAAGGTTGG
>CAIWVZ010000060.1 GCA_903916245.1 uncultured Planctomycetota bacterium
GACATGTAGACCTGGGTCGGATGCAGGAAGAGCCCCTGATGGTCCCCCGCGAGGTTCCCGTTGTTCGCGGGAATCGGAATGCCGAGGAAGGAGCCGGGCTCGAAGCGCGTCGAGAACTTGATGGCGAGCGGGAACGACGGGTCGCAAGGCTTGCCGTAGTCGTCGCCGACGAGAAGACACCCGATTCGCCCGATCCCCAATCCAAGCGCCCCGGCGACGCCGCCCGCGTCGGCGACCTGCCAAAGCGGAAGCTTCTCCTTCACGGCGCGCCAAATTCCGAGCGAAACGGCGCCGATCATGCCGCCGTACATCACCATGCCGCCCTTGTCGATGCGGACGGCGTCGATCCAGCGTCCTTCGAATTCGTGTCTCTGCACGATGACGTAGAGAGCGCGGGCTCCGAGAACGACGCCGATCAGGATCCAGAAGAGGACCGCGTCGAGCCCCCGAAAATCCGTGAATCCCTCTCGGCGCAGCAGTCGCTCCATGAGCTTCGAGCCGAAAAGAAACGCCAACGCCACCATGAGCCCGAACGACTGGATCGGAATCGCGTGATCCGTGAACGGGACGGGAATTTTGAAGAGGACCGGCCACATGACGCCCGAAGGATACGCGCCCGCGCCGTTTCGTCTTGAGGAACCGGGGGGCGGGGCCTATCATCCGCCCACTTCGCGGGGGCCGCCGGGGGTGATGCCGGCGTCCGATCTTCTCCGCGAAGCGGCCGTCCGAACCGGGAAACGCGATGACCACTCTGCAAAACCGCCGTCCTGACCGCGGAAAGCTCTCCCTGATCGCCTGCAACTCGGGGAAACTCTTCGCCAGTCGCATCGAACGCCAACTGATGGAACTGGTGCGCGAGGAAGACGGCACGGCCGAACCCGTCATGCGGGAATCCGAAGAGGTGACCTTCGCCAACGGCGAATTGAAGACGGTCATCCACGAGAACATCCGAGGCGACGACGTCTACGTCGTCCAGTGCATCGACGACCCGGGGTCCGGCAAAACCGTCAACGACAACATCATGGCCCTCATGACGGCCATCCATGCGGCGTTCCAGTCGGACGCCGAGAGCATCACGGCGGTCATCCCGCAATTCCCCTATTCACGGCAGGAGCGCAAGAAGGCCCGCGAGTCGATCACCGCGAAACTGATCGCCGGGATGCTCGAAAGCGCGGGCGCCAATCGCGTCATCACGCTCGACATCCACTCGGAGGCGATCGAAGGCTTCTTCAATCAGTCGATCCTCGAAGACCTGCACGCGTCCAAGGCCCTCATCGACTACTACAAGGCCCGCTTCTCGACGGACAACCTCTGCATCGTCGCGCCGGACACGGGCGGGGCGCACATGGCGCGCCACTACTCGAACGTGTTCCAAGCGGCCCTCGCGGTCGTCGACAAGGCGCGCGACTATTCGAAGGCGTCGGTCATCGAAAGCATGCGACTCGTCGGCAACGTCGAAGGCAAGCGGGTGTTCATGCCCGACGACCTCATCGCGACCGGCGGCACCCTGATCAACGCCTGCCGACTCCTCAAGGAGAACGGCGCCCGCGAAATCGTCCTCGCCTGCTCGCTGCCGTTCCTCAACGGAAACGCCAAGGAGAAACTCGCGAAGGCCCACAAGGAAGGCCTCTTCGAAGCCCTCATCGGGACCGATTCCGTCCACCACGGCGAGACCTTCTTCCGCGACAACCCTTGGTACCACGAGGTCACCGTGGCACCGCTGTTCGCCAACGTCATTTTCAACATCAATCGTCGTCGATCGGTGAGCGCCCTCCTGCGCTGAAAGCCCGATTCGGCCGGACGGTTTGCACGATTCGAGCCCCCCGGAAAACCCCGGGGGGCTCCTTCGTCTCCGGGCCGTAGGAGGAAGCGTTAGACTAGTCCCCGGGGGGTCCCCCCATCGAGTCCACGCACATGCGAACGCCCAAGTTCCTCTTCCCGCTGCTCGTCCTCGTCCTCGCTTCGGCCCTTCCCGCCCAGCTGTCCATCTTCAAGATGAAGAACGGCAAGGAGCAAAAGGGCATCATCGTCGAAGAGACGTCGGGGTCGTACAAGATCGAAACCCCCGAAGGCAAGACGATCCGGATCAATCGCGCCGACGTCGACGTCGTCGAAGAGACGAACAAGACGGGCAACGACGACCTCGACAAGATGCTCGAGTCGATCGACCGCACGGATCCGGACGCGATGCTTAAGGTCGCCACGGCGGCCAAGGAAAAGAAGTTGTCCGTGTGGAAGGCTCTCGCACGATCGGCGCTCAAGGACGCACCCGATCACGAAGGGCTGAATCTCCTTCTCGGCCACGTCAAAGTCGGCGACCGTTGGTACACCGACAAGAAGGAAGGCGAGGAAGCCCGGGCGAAGGCGATGGCCGCCGAGATGAAGGAAAAGGGCTACCTTCGTGTCGACGGAGGATTCATCAAGAAGGAAGACAAGGCCGCTTGGGACAAGGACAAGTCCAAGTGGATGAAGGACGACGACGGCATTTGGCGTCCGAAGGACGAAGTGATGAAGTCGAAGGGCTTCATCCTCCGCAAGGGACAGTGGGTCAAGCTCGGTTCCGAGGAAGACCAAGCCGACGCGGAGAAGTTCAAGCAACTCATGGGCGACGACATCTGGATTCAGACGTCGACGCACTTCCGTCTCTTCGTCCAAGGATTCGAGCCGGACGTCGTGGCCGGATTCTCCAAGGAAGTCGAATCCACCTACGAGTGGTTCCTGACGCAGATGGGCAAGCCGAAGGATTTCCCCCTATGGGGCGAACGCAAGGCGGACATCTGGGTGTTCAAGGACATCCCGACCAAGAACCAGTGGCTGAAGCACTACAAGAACCGCTACGGCATGAGCGATGAAACGGCCTCCTTCTTCGAGAAGGCCCACAACTTCATCGGCGGCATGCTCGGCGGCATCACGCCCGATCAGGGCGAAGATCTCCGCAACCAACTCGTGCATATTTCGTCCCACTTCATGATCTCGGCCTTCTCGCGCGGCCTCAAAGGCACGCCGCAGTGGCTGAGCGAAGGTTGGGCCCACTACGCCGAGCACACGCGGCTCGGCAACGGTCACGTCTGCTGCTCCACGAAGTCCCAGTACGGCGGAGACGGCGGCAAGGCCGAGAAGAAATTCACGACGAAGGACGCGAAGGACCGTTGCAAGGGATTGGTCCGCCAAGGCGCGGCGCCCGCCTTCGAATCCTTGTCGAAGCTCGGCCTGAACGAGCTCTCGGGCGATCACCTTTCGAAGGGTTACTCGGTCATCGATTGGCTGATGACGACCCAGAAGGAAGCGTTCGTCGCTTGGCTCGAAGGTATGAACACGGCCGATCAGCAGGCGGCGCTCGGCGACGCCTTCAAGGGTTGGACGTTCGGCGCCCTCGACGGCGAGTGGGGCAAGATGGTCAAGCAGAAGTACTGATCGACGCGCCCATTGAAATGCGAAGGCCCCGACGCGATGTCGGGGCCTTCTTCGTTTCGGGGTCGATCAACCCGCCGATTTACGCGGCGTCAGAAGAACGGCGTTGAGGAAAAGACGCGACAGCGCGTGCCAGCCGCCGCGGAAGTTCGGGTCTTCGGCGAAAAGGACCGCCGCGCCATCCCCCGTCGGCACCATCGTGATGTAGGACTTGCCGCGCAGGTGCTTCTCGTCTTCGTCGTGGACGTAGCCCGCGATCGGAGGAGCGTCCGCGAACCAGGCGACGTGCACCCCCGGCCCCGCCGGATCGAACGCGGAAAGTCCGCCTTTGAATCCGACGATCTCGGCGTCGTAGCCGAACGCAAGCGGCTGCGCGGGATCGAGTTCGACGCGGAAGACCGCACCCGGAGCTTGGCGACGACGCTCGAGATCCTCGCGTTCCTCGGTGAAACGCACCGGTCGCGACGCCGCCTTGCGTTCCGGCGACACCACCTTCGCGTCGACGAATCCGTCCTTGCCGACACTGCCGAGTGCCGCACTGCCGAGAAGCACGACGGCTCCGCCGTCGTTCATGAACGCACGGAGGGCGTCTTTGGTCGCGGCTTTGGTGACCCCGGAACCCTCCGAGAAGACCACCGCCGTGGCGCCGGCGAGGGTTCGCGCCGACAGCGCGTCTTCGGTCACGATGGAATAGGGGATCTTCCATACGACGTCGAGCAAGTATCGGGTCGAACCGAAGGCGGTCGCGTCCCTTCCGCGGCCGCCGACGAGCAGGACTCGCGGCGTGTTCAGAAGTTGGAAAGCGGTCGAACCGAAGTCCACGCCTTCGAGCGACAAACCACCGGCGACGGGTACGACGTCGGCGCCGGCCGCCGCCGCGGCGGCGGCCACGAGAGCTTCGACATCCGAACCGTTTTCGTGGCGACGCAC
>CAIWVZ010000061.1 GCA_903916245.1 uncultured Planctomycetota bacterium
AGGACGAGTTCGCCGACGGCCTCCGGCGTCAGGATGACCGTCCCCTTGAAGGACGTTCCCGATCCGCCGTGAAGAGCTCCCGTGCATTTCGTCACGAATCGGCGGGCGGCGGCTTCGAGCGCGGTGCGGAACTCCGCCGCGGACGCCACGGTGTCGCTCTCGCCGTCGAACGACCCGACCTCGTCGCCGTCGACGGCCATTCCGAACAAGGAGCCTCCGACGAACGAACGCAGGCGTCCGTGGAGGACGCCCTTGGACGAAGCGACGGCTCGGGACGACAGTGTCCACGAGGTTTCACCCGAGTCGATGCTGACGCGGGAATCGAGTTCCTTGACCCTGTCGATCAGCATGCCCGCCGCACCCACGAGTTCGGCCATGTCGACCTCGTCGAGCGCCGCATCTCGACGGGGCACGAAGTCGGACAACGGTGCCGCCTCCGGGAGTCCCGCATGCGGATCGGCGGGGGAGACGCGCGCCAACGTCAACGCGTCGCCGACCGCTTCGTCGATGCGGTCGACGTTGTTGACCGTCGCGAACCCGACGCGACGCCCGTCGATGACTCGGATGCCGATCGTCGTCGAATCGGACGACTTTCCACCGAGAATGTCGCCGGCGCGGATCTGCGCGACCGCATGACGTCGTCGGGAGATGCAGACCTCGACTTCGTCCGCCCCGCGTGCGACCGCGCGCGCGACGGCGTCCTTCGCGATGTCCTTCAGCGTATCGACGGAGAGGTTCACGAGGCGCTCCCGAGCAACGCGTGGCATCGGACGTAGGGTCCACCCGCGTCGACCTTCATGAGTTGTCCCTTGCCGCAATAACCCGAACCCAGATCCCAACGGAATTCGCGGCTGACGGCGTCGACGCTCATGAGCGTGTCGAAGGCGATACCGGAAACCGTCACTCCTTTTTCGAGTCCGACGACTTTGCCGTTGCGGATGCGCCACGCGCGTTCCACGCCGAACATGAATTCGCCCGTAGCGTCGGCTTGGCCGTTCTTCGGACCTTCGAGCAGATAACCGTCCGCCGTCGATGCGACGATGTCGTCGAACGGAGTGACCCCCGGTTCGATGTAGGTGTTCCGCATGCGGATCAGAGGTTCGTCTTCGAAGGTGAACGCGCGGGCGTTGCCCGTCGGCGCCACGCCCGCGCGGGCCGCCGATTCGCGGTCGTGGAGATAGCTTCGGAGGACGCCGCGTTCGATGATGCAGGTGCGTCCAGCGAGAACCCCTTCGTCGTCGACGGGGATCGTGCCGCCCGCGCCGTCTTGATGTTCGCTCTTTCCGGAGTCGCACAGCGTGACGAGTTCGGACGCGACGCGCGTGCCGAGCTTGCCCGCGGCCACGGAACCGGCGGCGACGAAGTCCGCTTCGACGGTGTGTCCGATGGCTTCGTGGACGAGTAATCCGACGATCGACGGATCGAGAATGATGGTCCGTCGCCCGCCTTCGGGACGCGGGGCTTTCAGAAGATCGACCGCCGTCTTCGCGGCGGCTTCGGCGAGGGCGATATCGTTTCCGCCGCGGAACAGGCAGTCCCAACCACCCGTGGCACCGCGCGTGCGGGTCCCGACTTCACGGATGCCGTCGCGCATCGCGATCGCGGTTACGCGGAATTCGGGACGCACGAGTTCGAAGGAGGCCGAAGCCCCGTCGCTCGTCACGATGGCTTTCGCCTCGTGGATTTCCGAATACGCGGCGTTCGCCGAACTGATCGCGCTCGACGCGGCCTTTGCGGCCTTCTCGGCGTCGCGCGCCACGGCGAGTTTCTCTTCCAAGGGGCGCTTCAGGACGTCGGCGACGCCTTCGGCGCCGAAATCCCCACGTGCGAGTTGACCCGAGGGAAGCACCGGCAACTTGAGGTGGCGACGCGAGGCCGCCGCCTTCGCTGCCGCGCGCGCCGCCGCGATCGCGGATTTGATGGAGGCGACGTCCACGGTGCTCGACGACGAGTGCCCGAACGTACCGTCCTCGATCACGCGGACCGAAATGCCGTCTTCGTGGCGGGCGCTCGCGCTCGCGACGCGGCCGTCTTCGACGCCGATGCCGCGCGACGACTTCCGGTGCCAACGGAGTTCCACCCAGCCGGATTCCGACTTGAGCACGTCTTCGAGAACCGCTCGCATCCGCGCCGCTTCACTCGCCATCGTGATGTCCCCGTCTTCGGTCACCGCCTCCGCGGTGCCCGTCCTTCTGATACGTCATCCTCGGCCGTCCGCCTTCGTGATCCTGAGAATCGGAAGCACGGAACGTTCCTTTCCGTCCTCGGCGGGGAGGTTCACCGGGCGCACGTGATCCCAGGCGCCGAGACCGTCGTCGGTGTCCGCCTCGAGCAGGTGGAAGGCGAGCCGCGCCAACGGCGTGGTCGACGGCACCTCCAAAGCGCCCGGAGGAATGGTCCTCCGTTCCTTCGTGTGCGTCACTTTGAAGGGGCGCACTTTGCGGATGTCGGCCCAGCTGCCTTCGCGGCGGCCTTCGACGACCGGAACTTCGACGTCGAGCGTTTCGGCCGTCGTACGACGGACATAGGGGATGCCGTGAACGTCGAGAACGGCCGCGGCCGCGTCCATGTCCGCGACGACGATCCACGCATCGGGCACGGGGCGCTCGTCGGTGCCGTCGAACCACGCCCAAACGGGCATCGGCACGGGCGTGGACACGCCGCTGTCCCACTGGCGCACGAGGCCGGTCACCGGGTCGGCGATTTCGCGCACGGATCCGACCGGAACGGGTTCCGCCTCGTGGGTGCGCGCGAACGTCGCCCGGGTGGGAAGGGATTGCCCGGCGAGGAATCCGGAGAAGCGGGCCGCCGTACGCCTCGCTTCGATCGTTTCGGCGGCGTTGCGGCCGATCCACCCGAGGCTTTCTTCGACGAACGCCCGCGTCGACGCGATGCGCTTGTCGAAGGGGTCGTGGCTGTAGGCTTCCGACAGGATCGTGAATCGGTTGCAGAGTCCGAAGTAGGTCGTCCCGAATCGTGGATGGGGCTCGAACGACTCCCAGCCTTTCGAGGGATCCTTCGGGTCTCTCCAGTTGCCGTAGTCGAAGGTCGCGAAACCGCGTCGGGCCATCGCGGCCCGGAGGTCGGGGAGAAGACGCCCTCGGGTGATGCCGAGGATCGGCGGCGCCGTCGCGGGCGAAAGAGGGCCCGCATAGGTGAGGTCGTAGCCGTGAAACGAACCGTTCGTGGTGTGGAGATCCATCACGACGTCGGCATCCATGCGGGCCGTCGCGGCGAGCAGCGCGCGCGTCTCCGTCTCCCACACCCGCATGTAGTCCCGATTCAAGTCGCGATCCCTGGCGTTGCGGCGCCGTCCCACGCCTTCGACGGGACCCGCCTGGTCGGGACGCTCGCGTCGCGACATCCGGTCGTTGCCGTCGGCGTTGTAGTTCGGAACGAACAGCACCACGCAACCGTCCGCTTCGGAGAGACCGTCTTCGAACGCGTCGCGTCGCAGGAGTTCGAGAACCGCTTCTTTTCCCTCGACTTCGCCGGCGTGGATATTCGCCAACACCAACACTTTGGGCTCGGGGCTAGCCCGTGCGTCGTCGAGAGAATTCACGGGTGGATTCGCGCGGAGGACCCCGATCATGTCGCGACCTTCGGTGGTTTTGCCGAGGCTCACGCGACGAAGGCGCGTCGAGGCGGCGACGCACGTGTCCACGAACATCGCGACGTCCTCCGAGGTCGACGTCCGTGCGTAGGCGGAGCGTTCGGGCACCGTGCGCGGAGCCGTCGACGCGCATCCGTGAAGGAGCGCGAAGAGACAGGTTACGGAGAGGACGCCGAGAGTTCCGATAGGGCGAGACACGGTGACGATCGTAGCGGACGGAACCTGCCGAGGGAGGCGGGTTTGCGCTTGTCGATCGCCCCGTCGGGGCGTAGCCTCGCAACAGGAGTCCGGCGCACCGGAACCGACCGTATGAGCACCCAACGTCGGCGCATCGATACCTACCTCGAACAACTCCTCGACGAGGATCGTTTCGCGTTTTACCGCGCCGTGGCGGATTTCGGGGACTCCGAGATCGCGCCGCATCTTCTCGGCTGGGAGCGCGAGCATCGGCTCGTTCCCGACGACGCCATCGCGAAGATGGGGGAGATGGGTTTGTTCGGATTGCCCATCGAATCCGAATACGGCGGGCAAGGTGGTTCGCAGCTCGATCTCGTGCTCATGGGATTGGCGCTCGGATATCACAGCCATTCCGTCGCGATCACGCCCGGCGCGGCGACTTCGCTCGGTTCGAAGCCTCTCCAACTCTTCGGTACCGAAGCGCAGAAGCGTGCGCACCTTCCCGATCTCGCGGCGGGCCGTCGGATGTTCGTCTTCGGCCTGTCGGAACCCGGACGGGGGTCGGATGCGGCGAACCCCGAAGTGAAAGCCGTGCGCAACGGCAATGGTTGGGTGATCACCGGCGAGAAGTGCTGGTCGACCAACGCGCGATGGGCGAGCCACGTCGTGGTGCACGCTCTGACCGATGCGTCGGGACGCAAGGGGCATCGCTCGACGTGCTTCCTCGTTCCGATGAACGCCCGCGGCGTCTCCTACGGGGAAATGGGCGGGAAGATGGTGTGGCGTCAATCGTCCACGGGATCGATCTCCTTCGACCGTGTCGAAGTCGGCGACGACGCGATCCTCGGCGCCTTGAACGGCGGGTTCAAGGTCATGGCGGAAACGCTGAACGGCGGACGACTCTTCGTCGCGTCGCTCGCTGTTGCGTCGACGGCGTTCGCTCTCGACAAGGTCGCGACCTACGTCCAAGAGCGCATCCAGTTCGACGACAAGCCGATCGGCCGGTTCCAACGCGTTCAGGACGTGGTGTTCGAGCTCGATCTCGCGGTCGAACAGGGATTGACCTGGCTCACGCATCTGCTCGGTCTCTACGCGAAGGGCACGCTTTCGCGGGAGCAAGCCGCGAAGGTCAAGATCGCGTGCTCGCGCCGCGCCTCGGAACTTTTGCTCGACGCGATGGAAATCTGCGGCGGCGTGGCATGCCTCGACGAATTCGGACTGATCCGCCATCACGACGATTTGTTCGTGACGCGCGTCGGCGAAGGTTC
The DNA here is from genome assembly GCA_903916245.1 of uncultured Planctomycetota bacterium. GTDB lineage: Bacteria > Planctomycetota > CAIWVZ01 > CAIWVZ01. The sequence continues at coordinate 5,059 of CAIWVZ010000061.1, forward strand.
GAACCGGGCGCTCATGTCGCAAATCGCGCGACCGCTGCTTCCCGACATCGTCAAGGATCTACAGTGACCGCTTCGATTTCCACCACCGCGGCGCGCCGGGCGATCCGGCATCTCGCGCTCGTTGCGGAACGCGCCGAGGACATTCTCGCCGCTCTCGGACGTGACGGGGGTTCGAAGTTCGAGATGGCCACGAAATCGGATCTCGAACTCTTTCTTCCCGCCGCGCTCGCGGCGTCGGGAAAGCCCGTCTTCGAAGGCGAAGCGGCGACCCCCGTCGCGCGTGACGCCGCGGAAGAAGCGGTGCGATTCATGCACACCCGTCGTCGCGGGTTGGCGCGCCTCGGCGTTCCGGCGGAGATGGATCTCGCCGCGGCCGTCACCGTGCCCGGCGGCGGGACGG
>CAIWVZ010000062.1 GCA_903916245.1 uncultured Planctomycetota bacterium
GGCAAGGACGGCGACTTCGTCGTTTTGTCCGGTCCGCTCTCGGATCCGCGTTCGCGCCTTTTGTTGGTGGTCGTCGACGGGCGCACGGCCTACCGCGCGCCGAAGGAGTGAGCCTCATGCGATTCCGCATCGTTGCCGCCGTGGCGACTCTCTGCGCCGTGCTCGTCGCGCAGGGCGCACCGGAATTGGTGATCAAAGCCCGCCGACTTCACGTCGGTGACGGGACCACGATCGAGGGCGCGTCGTTGGTGATCGCGGGAGGCAAAGTCTCCGCGGTCCTCGGCAAGGACGTCGCTCCGCCTTCCGCCGCCGAAACCATCGAGATCGCCGACGCGGTCGTCACGCCGGGGTTGGTCGAAGCCGAAAGTCGCGTCGGGATGTTGCGCGGCGACGCCGACAACGAAGAAGGGCGTGAAACGACGCCTTGGGTTCGGGCGCTCGACGGTGTCGATCGTGCCCACCCCGGATTCGCGTCGCTCCTGCACTCCGGCGTCACGACCGTCGTCGTGCTCCCCGGCGACCGCAACGTCATCGGAGGGGTCTCGTGCGCGTTGAAGACGACGCCGGACGCGGCGACTCCGATCGTCGAGGAACTGGCGCTGCATGCCGTGATCGGTCGCGGCCCGACGGCGCGCAATTCCGCGTTCCGCGGCGGTGAGCCGACCATGTTCACGCGGCGACCGACGACCCGCATGGGCGTCATCGCCGAACTGCGCCGAGCCTTCCAGGAAGCCGCCGGACGCAACCAACCCGGATGGCAGGCCCTCTACCCGGAACGTGAAGGGTTGGCGCTCGCCCGCGCGGGACGGGGAGAACTGCCCGTCGCGTTCGTCGCGCAGGAAGCCGCCGAGATCCTCGCCGCGATTCGTCTTTGCACCGAGGCCGGCATTCCGAAGTACCGCATCGGCGGCACCGTCGAATCGTTGCTCGCGATCGACGACCTCAAGGCCGCGAAGGTGCCGGTTCTGCTCGGTCCGTTGTTCAACGTCGGGAACGGGCCCGAGAAGGGCGGAGCCATCTCGGATCCGCGCCGACTCGATCAGGCGGGCGTCGTCTTCGCGCTGTCGCGCGGAACGGACGACTCCGGCTCGACGTTGCTCGATCTTGCGCGTGCGGCGCATCGCGGGGGATTGGACGCCGGGCGCGCGGTCGCCGCGGTGACCGGATTCGCCGCCCGCGTCTGCGGCCTCGACGGGCGTGTCGGAACGCTCGCCGTCGGCAAAGACGCCGATTTCTGCGTGTGGTCGACCGACCCCATGTCCCCAACTTCCCGTCTTCTGGTCGCCGGCATCGGCGGCCGCATCGTGTGGCGCGATTCTTCGGCGTCCGCGAAGAAGGAGTGATCGACGTGCGTATTCCTCGTCCATTCGTCGCTTTCGCGTTCCTCGCGGCGTTCGTGTCCGCGCAGGACCTCCTCGTTCGCAACGCCAAGCTCGTTCCCATCGCGGGACCCGACGTCGCCAAGACCGACGTCCTCATCCGCGACGGGCGCATCGCCGCGATCGGAGAGGGCCTGAAGGCCGATCTCTCGATTCCGGTCATCGATGCCGCGGGACGCACCGTGATGCCCGCGTACGTTCTCGCCGGGACGACCGAGGGCCTCGACCGCGCCAACGAGAACATGGAAATCACGCCGTACGTGTCGGTGCTCGACGCGATCGACCCGACGCGGCCGTTCTTCGACGATTCCGTCCGCGACGGCGTCTACACGATCCACGTCATGCCGGGATCGCGCACGGTGATCGGTGGAACGGGGCGCGTGATCCGTCCGGTCGGCCGCGTGGTCGAAGACATGACCATCGTCCCCGATCCTTCGGTGACGTTCTCGATGGTGCCGCCGCAAGGCAACCGCGCGACGCAGATGGCGAAACTGCGCGGGGCGCTCGACGACGCGAAGCGTTATCTCGAAAACAAGGAGGCCGCCGCCGACACCCGCCCGAGCGGCTCGGTCAAGCTCGACCTCGAACGTCTCGCGATCGAGCGTCGGCGCGAAACGATGGCGCGTCTGTTGAAGAAGCAGATGACCGCGTTCACCTACTGCGCGGAACCGGGTGACGTCGTCCGCGCGTTGGCGCTGGCGAAGGAATACGGTTACCAACAACGCCTCGTCCTCGGACCCGGAACGTGGAAGGCGGCCGATCTCCTCGCCGCCGAGAAGCAGCCGGTCATCGTCTCTCCCGAGATGGAAGCCGAAGAGACCGATCCCGAAACCGGGAAACCGGTGCGTCGCGAACTCCCCGCGATTCTCCACGCGAAGGGCGTTCCGTTCGCGTTGACGGCGCGTCCGACGAGCCTCGGCCAACGTTATCTCTGGTATCAGGCCGCGTCCGTCGTGCGCATGGGCGTTCCGCGCGACGTCGCGCTGCGCGCCGTGACGCTGACGGCCGCGGAAGCGATCGGCCTCGGCAAGACCAAGGGATCGATCGAAGCCGGCAAGGACGGGGATCTACTCGTTCTCTCCGACGATCCGTTGTCGGGCCGTTCTTGGGTCGACGTCGGCGTGATCGAAGGCAAGGTGGTCTACGAGCGCCGTACCGACCGCCGAATGGTCGAAGTGCTCGGTCTCGGAGACGGGAAGAACTGAACATGCGCCGCATGCTCTTCATCCTTCTCGCGATCCTGTCGGTCGGGTTCGTGTCCGCTCAGGACACGAAGCCCGCGTCGATCGGATTCCGCGTGAAGCAACTTCATCAGGCCCCGGGGCAGGCCCAGTCCGACGTCGTCGTGGTCGTTCGCGACGGGGTCGTGGCGGTACACACCGGTCCGGCCGACGTGCGCGCCGCGATGGGACTGCCGTCCGACTTCGAAATCGTCGACCTTCCGGAAGGTGTCGTCGTCCCCGCGTTCGTGCTCGCGCATTCGCGCACGCTCGCTCAGGTCGCCGACCCGGAAGAGTCCCTCATGCCCGCGACCGTCGCCGCCGACGCGTTCGATCCGTTCGACGATCGTCGCGCGGTGGTGCGCGGCGGTGTCACGACCGCGTATCTGTCTCCCGGACTGGCACGCCTTGTCGCGGGACAAGGGTCCGTGGTGCGCCTCGCGGGTACGGACGTCGGCGGGCACGTGCTGGTCCGTCATGCGTCCCTGCGCTTGGCGTTGACCGAATCCGTGCGGTCGGCGCCCAACGTGTTCAATCCGCCGTTGATCCCGAGCCTCGACGATCCGATTCCCGGTGCCGAGGTGCAACCGGGGAAGACGCGCGCCGGAGCGTTGGATGCGCTTCGAGGGTTGTTGCGCCGTGCGGCCGCCGAAGGTCGTGACCCCGCGAAGGTCCCCGACATCGACGCTCTCGATCTGCGACCGGTCGCCCGTGCGTTGGCGGGGGAATTCCCGATTCGCGTCGCCGCTGATCGTTCGGCGGACATCGCCGCGGCCATCGAACTGGCCCGCGAGTTCAAGTTCAAGTTGGTGATCGAAGGCGGAAACGAGGCGTGGCGGCACGCGGCCGATTTGGCGTCGATCGGCGCTTCGGTCGTGCTGCGTGCGGTCGCCGTCCCGCCCGTCGTCGGCAACGACATCGCACCCGTCACGTTCGAAAACGGAGAAGGCCGTCGCTCCGCCGCCGCGACGTTGATCGCGGCGGGTGTTCCCGTGGCGATCGTGCCGCCCTTCGTCGGCGAAGAAGGGGAAGTCCTCTTCCACGCGACGCGGCTCTTGGGACCCGGTTTCGGCACGGCGGAAGCGCTTGCGTCGGTGACGACGTCCGCCGCGCGCATCGTCGGGCTTCCGGAAGGCACGGGAACGATCGCGGCGGGCAAATCCGCCGAGTTCGTCGTCTACGGCCGGAATCCGTTCTCGACTCACGAACGTCCGCTCTTCGTGTTCTCCGCCGGACGCCTGGTGCACCGCGCGAAGGACAAGGGCGACGTCGTCGCCATCACCGTCGGTCGTGTGCATACGTGCGACGGTGATCCGATCGACGGCGCGACGGTCGTCGTCGAAGACGGGAAGATCCGCGCGGTCGGCAAGCACGTCAGCGTTCCGGCGGGCGCGAAGCGGATCCATCGCCCCGACGCGGTCGTCGTGCCGGGATTCGTCGACGGCGGCACCCAAGTGGGCCTGCGTGCCTACGCGTCGGCGGGCGAAGGCGGTTTGGTCCTCGGTCCGAAGTTCGGAGCGGTGGGAACCGAAGCGCCGCTCGTCGATAACTTCGACCGGGACTTGCCGGATCTCCGCGCCGCGGCGCACGCCGGCGTGACGTCGGCCGCGTTGACTCCGGGTTTCGGCAAACTCGTCGCGGGCGGTCAGGCCGTGGTCAAGACCGGCGGCGGGAAGGACTCCGTGCTCGCGAAGACTGCCGGGGTGGTGATCGATCTCGCCGGCAACGCCGGCGGGGCGCCCTTGGCGAAGCAACTCGACGGCTTCGTCGAAAGCGCGAAGAAATATCACGAATCGTGGTCGACCTACGAATCGGCGTTGGCGGAGTGGAAGCGCACCGGCAAAGCCGCGGCACCGAAGGCTCCCGAGTCCCGTTCTCTCGGAACGGTGACGGCGCCGAAGGGCAAGGACCCGATCACCGGGACGTGGACGGGCGAAATCAAGATGGGACGCAGCCCGCGTCCTTTGCCCTTCACGATGACGGCGAAACTCGACGGGACGAAGGTGACCGGCGAGTTGACCCTCACGATGGGTGGTCGACGCGGCGGTGGTCAGCCCCGTGCGATGCCGTTCGAAGGAACGTTCGAAGGCGGCAAGTTGAAGATCGAAGCCGCTCAGGAACAGATGACGGTTTCCGTCGAGGCGACGGTCGGTCGCGACGTCATGGAAGGGACCGTGAAGCTCGGTCCGATCGGTGACGCGACGTTCTCGGCGTCGCGCGGCGAAAGCGATGCCCCCGCCGCGAGCGGCGGATCCACGCAGGACTCGAAGCCCGCCGAAGGGACCACGACGAAGGCCGCGGACGACGGGCGGCCGAAGCCTCCGGCGAAGAACGACAACGGCGAAGCTTGGCGCGCGATCGTCGCGGGCAAGGCCGCCGTGTTCGTGCACATCACGGCCGAAGCACAGGTCGACGCCGTCGTGGAATCGTTGCGCGGCAAGCACGACCTCAAGGTCGTCGCCCTCGGAACGACCGCGTTGAAGCAGGGCCTGCAACGTCTCGCCGCGGCGGGTGTCGCATTCGGTACTTCGGGCGAGATGTTGTCGGAAGCCGGCATGCCCGAAAGCGCCGCCGACAAGGCGTTCCGCGCGAAGATGCCCGTCGTGTTCCGGACGGGTGCTTCGGGAGACGTTCGCGACCTCTACGGCATCGCGGAAATCGCGGTGCGCGAAGGCGTGGATCCCGAAGACGCGTTGCGGATGATCACGCGACAACCCGCGCGTTTCCTCGGCGTTCTCGACCGTGTCGGCAGCCTCGAGCGCGGCAAGGATGCCGATCTCGTGATCCTTTCGGGCGAACCGTTCACGCCGGGAGCTCGGGTGCTGATGACCATGATCGACGGCAAGATTTTGGAGACGGAGGGAAGCCGATGAAGGCTCTCGTACGACGGTTGACGGCGTGGATCGCGGTCGGCACCGCGGTCGCCGCTCAGCTCATCATGGCCCCTTCGCCGGCTCCGAAGCCCGACGATCCGGTGATCGCGATCGTTCACGGGCGCGTGTGCCCCGTGGAAGCGCCCGACATCGAGGACGGCGTCGTCGTCATTCGAGGTCGCAAGATCGAAAGCGTGGGCAAGTTCGGAGCGGTTTCCGTTCCGAGCGGCGCTCGCATCATCGACGCGACGGGGAAGATCGTGGTCCCCGGATTCCTCGAGATGCACAACCACACCGGCGTGTCGCTCTCGGACCTGAACGACATGGTTTTTCAAGTGAATCCGGATCTCCGCGTCGTCGACTTCGTCCAGTTCGACACCCCGGCCACGCGCAACGCGTTGGCGGCCGGTGTGACGACGTTGCTGACGATTCCCGGTTCGGGAACGAACATGGGCGGCTTCGGCGTCGTCATGAAGACGTGGGGACGCAAGCGCGACGACGTCGTCGTGCGCTTCCCCGGCGCGCTCAAGGTGGCCCAAGCGGGCAATCCCGAACGTCAAGGCGGTGATCTCGGTGCCGGCCGCATGGGCATGAACTGGATCATCCGCAACACGCTCAAGGAAGCGCAGACCTATCACCTCGCGTGGGAGGCCTACGAAAAGGGCGAGACGAAAGTCGCTCCTCAGAAGAACCTGCGATTCGAGAACATGCGCGGACTCTTCACCAAGGAGATCCCGATCGCGGTCCACACGCAGTGGTTCCAAGTGGTGCAGAGCACGATCCGCATCCTCAAGAAGGAATTCGGACTCGAACCTTTCGTCGACCACGGCGAATGGGAAGGCTACATGAACACTCCGGAATTGAAGGCGCTCGGCATGCCCGTGGCCGCGGGTCCGCGTGGTTTCGATTACGACCGTCGTCAGGCCAAGTTCCTCGGGATTCCCGCCGCCTATTTCTGGCGAGGAATCGATCGCGACTCGATCGGAATCAACACCGACGCTCCGGTTATTCCGCAGGAAGAGCTCCCGTTCCAAGGGACGATGGCCATTCGCCTCGGGTTGCCGGAAGACGTCGCTCTCCGCGCGTTGACCATCAACCCGGCGCGCATGATCAAGTTGGAAAAGCGCCTCGGTTCCTTGGAGCCGGGCAAGGATGCGGACATCGCGATCTGGACGGGCGACCCGTTCGATCCGCGCAGCCGCGCACACGTCGTCATCGTCGACGGGGAGGTGGGCTATGACGCCGATCGCGATGGCATCCGTTTCTGAGCGCCCCATGACGCTTCGTATTTTCGCGGCCGCGGCGCTTCTCGCCTTCCTCGGTTTCGCGCAGGAGCGGCTGACCGCCATCCGCGTGGCCCGTGCGTGGACGGTGACCGGGAAGCCCATCGACGATGCCGTCGTCCTCATCGAAGGGGGACGCATCGTCAAAGTCGGCGCGGCGTCGGAGACGCCGATCCCCGAGATGGCCGACGTGCTCGAGGGCGCCGGTTGGCACCTCACTCCCGGGTTCATTCATCCGTACGCTTCGGGTTTCGGCATTTCGTCGGGAGACCTCGGCGGGACGA
>CAIWVZ010000063.1 GCA_903916245.1 uncultured Planctomycetota bacterium
CGTGGGCGGCGGCCTCGAAGTCGCGATGGCTTGCGACTTGCGGATCGCGCGCCGCGGCGCCGGGAAGTGCGGGTTGCCGGAAGTCAAACTCGGCGTTCTTCCGGGCACGGGCGGGACCCAGCGTCTCGTCCGCCTCGTCGGTCGTCCGGCCGCGATCAAGTTGATGGCCGAAGCCGACGTGTTCGATTTCGACCGCGCGCGTGAACTCGGACTCGTCGACGAAGTGATCGACCTCGACCCCGCCGCTTTCCGTGCGCACGTTCAGGCGTGGGCGGAGCGCTTCTGTCCGCCGCACGCGGCACCGCGTGCGATCGGCTTCATCAAGCGTGCCGTGGTGTCGGGAGCCGAGATGGGCCTCGAACAGGGATTGGCCCTCGAACGCGAACTGCAGCAACGCTTGTTCTGCGGAGAAGACGCGAAGGAGGGGCTCGCGGCGAATCTCGAGAAGCGGGCTCCCAGGTTTTCGGGGAGGTAGCCCATGAAGGCGGCATTCATCGAAGTGCACGGCGGCCCCGAAGCGCTGAAGATCGTCGATCGGCCGTGTCCGACCGCACGGCCCGGGGAAGTCGTGGTCGACCTCCGCGCGGCGGCGTTGAATCACCTCGACGTGTGGGTCCGCAAGGGAGTTCCCGGGCACAAATTCCCGTTGCCTCTGATCCCCGGATGCGACGGCGCGGGCGTCGTCTCGGAGGTCGGTGCGGGTGTCGACCATCTCGTCCCGGGCCGACGCGTCCTTCTCGCTCCGGGTATCGGGTGCGGCGCGTGCGCACGTTGCGCCGAGGGGCGCGATCATTTGTGCCGTTCGTACGGCATCCTCGGTGAGACTCGCGACGGCACGTGCGCGGAGAAGGTCGCGGTGCCCGCGCGGCTCGCGATTCCGATTCCCGATGCGCTGTCGTTCGAGAAGGCGGCGGCTTTTCCGCTCGCCTATCTCACGGCGTGGGGCATGGTCGTCGACCGATGCGCGGTGAAGCCCGGAGACGACGTTCTCGTCTGGGCGGCGGGATCGGGCGTGTCCGTCGCGTGCATCCAGATCTTGAAGATGATCGGCGCGCGCGTGATCGCGGTCGCGTCGACGCCCGAGAAGGTCGCACGCGCCCGTGCGCTCGGTGCCGACGCGGGCATTTGCGGCGCCACGCAGGACGTGAACGCCGAAGTGCGTACGCTGACCGCGAAGGCGGGCGTCGACGTGGTGGTCGATCACGTCGGTGAAGCGACCTTCGGCACCTCGCTCCGCCTGCTCAAGAAGGGCGGCGCGGTCGTCACGTGCGGCGCCACGACGGGTCCGAAACTCGAAGCCGACCTACGACTCGTCTTCTTCAAGAGTCTGTCGATTCTCGGGTCGACGATGGGAAGCCTCGGTGCACTGCATCGACTGACCGGACTCGTCGGACGCGGCGTCATCGATCCGGTGATCGACCGTGTTCTCCCTCTCGAGAAGACCGCCGAAGGCCACGCCGCCCTTGAAGCGCGCGCGACCTTCGGCAAGGTGGTGATCATCCCCGGAGCCTGACCATGGACTACAAAACGCTGATCGTGACCAAGGACCCTTCGGGGCGCGCGGAGATTCGCTTCAACCGACCGGAGGTGCGCAACGCGGTCAACCTCGCGATGGTGGAGGAGTTGACGCACGCGCTGAGAACCCTCGCCGCCGACCGCGACGTGCGCGGGCTCGTGTTGTCCGGCGCGGGGGACAAGGCGTTCATCGCGGGTGCCGACATCTCGGAACTCGTCAAGCGCGACGTGACCGACGCGCTGCGCGCGATCAACGCGTCGGTGTTCCAACTTCTCGAAGATTTCCCGTGGCCGACGATCGCGGCGATCCACGGGTTCTGTCTCGGAGGCGGCTGCGAACTCGCTCTCGCGTGCGATATCCGTTACGCCTCGCCGGACGCCAAATTCGGACAGCCCGAAGTGAAACTCGGCATCATTCCCGGCGCGGGGGCGCCGCACCGTTTGACGCGCACCGTCGGCCCGGGCCGTGCCCGTGAACTCATCTTCACCGGCCGCATCATCGACGCGGCGGAAGCGGAACGCATCGGTCTCGTCAATCGGGTCGTCGCACCTCCGAACGACGTGGTCGAAGCCGCACGCGCGTGCATGGCGGAGATCATGGCGAACGCCCCGATGGCGGTGCGCCTCGCGAAGGTCGCCGCCAACGCCGCGGTGAATACCGTCGACCGTCGCTCGACGATGGTCGAATACCTCTCGCAGGCGGTGCTCTTCGAAGATCCCGACAAGAAGCGCCGGATGACGGACTTCCTCGAGAAGAAGAACCGCTCGTGACCGATCCCGTCCGTGATTGGCCGACCGACGTCCACGTGCATATCCAGCCGTGGGAACGCATGCGTCCCGCCGCGCGGGCGGCGATCGAGCGGGCGCGCGACGATCTCGATCTCATCCGTGCTCTTCAGGCGGATCCCGAAGCGCTCGTCGCATGGCTCGATCGCGAACGTATCGGCCGGGTGGCGATCATCAACTACGTCGCGCCGGACATCATGGGGTTCGAGGCCGACGTGAACGTCTGGGCGGCGTCGTACCGCGATCGCGCGCGGGGACGCGTGCTCGCGTTCGGCGGGATCCATCCGCCCGCCGTGAAGGACGTCAAGGCCGAGATGGCCTACATGCTCGACGAACTTCGCCTCGACGGCGTCAAGATCCACCCGCCGCATCAGGATCTCGGCGCGGACGCGTACCGCACCGGTGATTGCCCCGAGTTGGCTTTGGTGTACGAGGCGTGCGCCGCGCGCGGGGTGCCCGTGATGTTCCACACGGGGACTTCGGTGTTTCCCGGCGCTCGCAGTCGACTCGGCGACGCGCTCGTGCTCGACGACGTCGCGGTCGACTTTCCCACCTTGCCCATCATCATGGCGCACGGCGGTCGCCCTCTGTGGTCCGAGCAGGCGTTCTTCGTCATGCGTCGTCACAAGAACGTGTGGCTGGATCTTTCCGGGATTCCGCCGCGTTCCATTCTCGACAGTTTTCCGCGCCTCGCGGAGGTCGGCGATCGCGTCCTCTTCGGGACCGATTGGCCGTCTCCGGGCGTGAAGTCCTTGCGCCGCAACCTCGACGAGGTCGCGGCGCTGCCCCTCGGGGCCGAGTTGATCGACAAGATCGTCCGGGCCAACGCGCTCCGGCTTTTCCCTCCGAAATGAGCAACAGATGAGCGATTCCGCATTGAAGACGGTGACCGTTTTGGGTTCGGGAATCATGGGCGCCGGTATCGCGCAGGTGGCCGCGATGGGCGGCCTCGACGTGTTCCTCTACGACGTGAACGACGCGGCCCTCGAAAAGGCGCGCGGCGGGATCGCGGGATCGCTCAAGAAGCTCGCGGAAAAGGGGAAGTTCCCCGCCGCCGACGTCGACGCGACGCTCGCCCGCGTGCGGACCACGACGGACTTCGCCGCCGCGGTGACGCCTTCGGACTTCGTCATCGAAGCGATCCCGGAGAAACTCGATCTCAAACAGCGCACGTTCGTGGAACTCGAACGACTGACGCGCCCCGGGGTGCCGCTCGGATCGAATACGTCGAGTCTGATGATCAGCGCCATCGCCGAGCCTTTGCGCGACAAGGGCCGCGTGATCGGCGTTCACTTCTTCAATCCCGTCCCCGTCATGCGGCTCATCGAAATCGTGCTCGGCCCGGATTCTTCGCCGCAGGCGCTCGCCGCCACGGAAGCGTTGGCGAAAGTCATGGGCAAGGAAACGGTGCGCGTGAAGGAAGCTCCCGGTTTCGCGACCTCGCGCATCAATGCGCTCATCGGACTCGAAGCGTTCCGTATGCTCGAATCGGGGATCGCGTCGGCGGAAGACATCGACAAGGCGCTCAAGCTCGGACTGAACCACCCGATGGGGCCGTTCGAGATGGCGGATCTCGTCGGTTTGGATACGCGTTCATCGACCATTCGCTATCTGCACAAGACGCTCGGCGAGACGTTCCGCCCGTCTCCGCTCATGGAGAAACTCGTCGAGGAAGGACGCCTCGGTCGCAAGGTCGGTCGCGGGGTCTACACGTACGACGCGAAGGGCAATCGGATCCCGGACGCGACCCCCTGACCGCCTCCGAGGACCTCGAAGGGGCGAGGCCTGCGCGCCGCCCTTCCGGCCCGTCGAAAACCCCGGTGTTCACCGGGGTTTTCCCGTTTTCGGTTGGGATCTCCGATGGGGGCGGCTAGCGTTTGGGGCATTCGGCGGGACCGAAACGACGGCGGCCGAGGCGCGATGGAGAGTATGACGATGACGACCGATAAGGCTCCGACCTCGACCGGCCTCGATGGCGTGGTGGTGGCGGAAACGTACATGAGCGAGGTCGACGGCGAGAAGGGCCGTCTCATCATCCGCGGGCACGACGTCGAAGAGCTCGCGTCGTGGGCGTCCTTCGAAGACGTCTGCTGCCTGCTTTGGAACGGCAAGGTCGCCGACGCCGCCGCCCGTGAAGCCATGCGCGCGGAACTCGGTCGCGCCCGCACCGCCGCCTTCGCGCTCCTCCCGACGCTCGGCAACGCGCTCGATCACGCCGACGGCATGGACGCCCTGCGCGCCTGCGTCGGGCAGATGTCGTCCGACAAGACGCCGGGCCTCTCCGACGAAGCCCGCATCACCGCGGCCGTCGCGGTGTTCGCCGCCGCCTGGTGCCGCAAGAAGTCCGGTCAGGCGCCCGTCGCTCCCGACGCCTCGCTGACGCATGCGGCGGACTACCTCCGCATGTGCACCGGCAAGGCGGGCGACGCCGCTCGCGTCGCGGGTGTCGATCGCTACCTCGTCACCGTTTCCGATCACGGCATGAACGCTTCGACGTTCACCGCCCGCGTCATCGCGTCGACCGATTCCGACAACGTGTCGTCGGTCACCGGCGCCATCGGTGCTCTCAAGGGCCCGCTCCACGGCGGCGCTCCGGGTCCGGTGCTCGACATGCTCGACGCCATCGGCACGCCCGACAACGCGGTGGCGTGGCTCGACGCGGAAATCGCTTCCGGCCGCCGCATCATGGGTATGGGACACCGGATCTACCGCGTCCGCGATCCGCGCGCCGCGGTGCTAGAAAAGGGCATCGAAGCGATGGAGAAGGCCGGTATTTCGACCGGTCGTCTCTCGCTCGCCCGCGCCGTCGAAGCGGCCGCCCTCGGCGTCCTCAAGAAGAAGCATCCGACGCGTCCGCTCGCGGCGAACGTCGAGTTCTACACGGCCGTGATCCTCGACTCGGTCGGTCTTCCGCGCAATCAGTTCACGCCGACCTTCGGCGTGGGCCGCGTCGCGGGTTGGATCGCCCACGTGAACGAACAACGCCTCGTCAAGAAGTTGTTCCGTCCGGGGTCGACCTACATCGGCGCCATGCCCGCCGCCGCCGCGCAGGCTTGACCGAACCTTCGAAGACTCTTCGTGCCCGCGTCCTCTCCGAGGCCGTGGGCACGTTGCTTTTGGTCTTCGCGGTCGTCGGCTCCGGAATCATGGCGGAACGTCTCGCGGCGCCTCCGGCAGGCTCGCCCGCGTTGGCGCTTCTGTGCAACACGCTCGCCACGGGCGGCGCGCTCGTCGCCCTCGTTCTGACGTTCGGACCGACGTCGGGCGCGCACATGAATCCGTGCGTCACGTTGACGGAAGTCGTCTCCGGTCGCATGTCGGCGCGTATCGCGGGCGCGTACGTCGTCGCTCAGGTGGGCGGAGGCATCCTCGGAACGTGTCTCGCGCACGTCGAATTCGGACTTCCCGTCGCGGCGGGGACGGGTGCCGCACGCCTCGCACTCGGGACGTTCGTCGCCGAAGTGGCGGCGACCGCCGGTCTCATTCTGGTGGTGCGCAAAGTCGGGCCGCGCGGACCCGCCGCGGCGGCCGCCGCGGTCGCGGGATGGATCATCGGCGCCTATTGGTTCACGTCGTCGACGTCCTTCGCGAATCCCGCCGTGACGATCGCGCGCGCGTTCACGCCGACCTACGCCGGGATTCTCGCGGCCGACGTGCCCGGGTTCCTACTCGCGCAGTTCATCGGCACGGGGTTCGGGTTGTTGATCGACCGTGCGACGGAGACCGCCTCGTGAATACCGTCATCTTCGCGTGCATCCACAACGCGGGCCGCAGCCAAATGGCACGTGCGTTCTGCGCGGCCTACGCCGATCCGTCACAGGTCGTGGCTTCGTCCGCGGGGACGGCTCCGGGACCGCGGGTTCATCCCGAGGTGGTCGTCGCCATGCGGGAGGTCGGCATCGACGTCGCGAACGCCGTTCCGACGCTACTCGACGCCCCGATGGCGGCCGCCGCGACGTGGCTCGTCACGATGGGATGCGGCGAAGCGTGTCCGCATGTTCCGGGCCCGCGGCGCGAAGACTGGCCCTTGCCCGATCCGA